>JAQGHW010000107.1 GCA_028291505.1 Rhodopila sp.
CTCGGCATGATCCAACAGACAACCGCGTTTCGCCCGGACATCACGGGTGTTCCGGAGGGGTTTGTGATTTTCTGGAACGTGCGACGCGTCTGAGCCGGGATTGCCCGCGCGAAAAAGGCTCCTTCTCAATCTCCGTGCAAATCGATGGGTAACTCTGGGTTCAAGCCACTGTCAGGGCTCGTCGGATCAGCAGCTGCCGGCCGTTCCATGACGACCGCGCAACGCCTAGACCCGAAGGCCAGATAACGTAGCAAGTTCAGCATTTTGACCGGCAAAGGCCGCGCAAGCTTGCACGGAGATGGGTCTTCCTCAATCTCTGTTGGTGCCGTTACCCAAAAGCTGAGATAGACCGCTGGAAACGTTGGCGTATCAGGCAATCCAAACGTCCTGGATGCAACTGCCAATGGGTTTGGCCGTTCGTCAAATGACTTCAGTGGGTTAAACGAGGCTGCCTGTCCTGCGCCAACAGAGATTGAGGAAGACCCACGCAGATTGAGGAGGAGCCGTTTAGATGCTGTGTGACAACGGGGTCGTGGAAGCTAGCCGCTCTTATTCAGCGCACCGATGGTGAAGCGGGCTTTTGAGCGTGGGACGCGATGACCCGACGCGCGTTTTCATCGCGATTTCAGAACATACTTGAAGGCGTTGGGGTTGGCGAGGTCGGGGGGGTCTGTGGGGCACGTGCCCCTTTGCTCAGGGGGCGGCGGGTTGCAGGCAGCGGGCGAGGCTTGTGAACAGATCGGCCTCCGGGCACGCCGCGGCGAAGGCGACGCGTATACGGCTTGCCGTCTCGGTGATCCGCGCGGCGATCTTGATCAGCCGCATCCGCAGTGTGGTGAACTCGGCCTTGGCCAGTGGCTGGGGGTGTGGGATCGCATCACGCAGCTTGAGCATCAACCAGTAGGCGCCGGTGTGCAGCACCAGGCGCACTTGGTTGGCAAGCGGCGAACGGCAGCTGGTTCGGTCAGAGGCAAGCTGGGTCTTGTGCAGCTTGATCAGGTTCTCGGCTTGCCCGCGCGCGCAGTAGAGTGTGTCGTAGAGCCATTCAGCGGAGCCGGAAGTGCGGTTGGTCACCACGTAGCGGATGTCCAGCCCATTGCTGGTGGCCTCGATACGAGCCGCCACACGCCGCTGGCAGCTCCAGGACCTGGCGCCATAGCGGGTCTCGGTATAGCGGCGCACCACCGCCGCCTCGCGTCGTCGGCCGCCGGTTCCACCAGACGGTCCAGCACGGCGTTGCCGGACAGCCCGAAGATGTAATCAATGTCGTTGGCTTCGCACCACGCCATCACTTCCGGGCGCCCATAGTGACTATCGCCTCGGACGGTCAGCTTCGTCCTCGGCCAATGGGTACGGATGCGGCGCACCAGCCGTCGCAGATGACTGCGGATTTCCGTTCCCGATGGCGTCTTGCCGGGACGAAGCAGCATCGCCACCGGGCGCGAGGTGGTCGTATCGTAGACATGGATCGGCAGAAAGCAGCCTTCGTCGTAATGCGCGTTGAAGAGCGAGAGCTGCTGATCGCCATGCACGACATCAACGGTGTCGTCGATGTCCAACGTGACCGCGCGCGGCGGATGGACGTAACTGGCACAGTAGATGTCGACCATGGCGTACGTCATGCGTATCACTTCCCGCAAGGTCGGCGCGTTTTCCCAGCGCGACATGGTCGGCTGCGAGCATAGGTCGGTGCCGCTGTCGGGCAGACGTCCACAGGCCAGTTTGAAGCCAGGATCGCTTCGCAGATGATCGAGATCATCGGCATCCTCATAGCCGCAGGCGATGGCAAGCATGCGGGCGCGCAAGATGTCCTCAATGCTATGCGTCACCAGCAACGGGTTGCGTGGGTCGGCGATCAACGGCGCGAGGCGATCGGCGATGCCGATGGACCGCTCGACGGCGGCCAGCAACATCACACCACCATCAGACGTGATGCGTCCACCATCGAACGCAGCGATGACTTTCTTGCGTTCCACGGCTGGGAAATCGAAAGGCAGGAGTGTATCGTCCAACATGGCGGGTGTGGCTCGCATGGTTGCGTGGACTGGATGGTCTCGACACCCATTTCCATAAATGCAATCAACGCTTTACGCGATGCCCGCCAGCGAATCCCTGCTATGCGGTGAATAAGAGCGGCTAGTACCCTGAGTCGTTCATAATGCGGGGTAAAGCCGCTTCAGCGTAATCCGCGCATCGACAGTGGTGGACTGCCAATCGGGCTTGGTGTGGTGCTTATTGCGGGCTTCCTGCCAGGCGGCGACTTCCTCGGTCTGCTTGTCGGGGATGCGTCGATCGAGGCACTGGGTCGACAGCACGCTGAGTTCAGACTCAGCCATGTCGAGCCAACTTCCGTGTTTGGGGGTCTAGTGCCACTCGAACCGCTCAACCAACCGGCGTGCCTCCTCGGCTGAAAAAGCTTCGTAGAGCGAAGCCGGTCTGTGGGTGTTGAGATTGACCTGTACGAGAACAATCTTCGACGCGTTGGGGTAGTGCGTGTCTGACAAATCCTTGAGAACCTGCGCATAATCCACGGCAGTATGGCGATCGGTTACCTTGACATGCCGCCAGCCCTCCAGCGGCCGAACATCATGAACGGGTTGGCGGTGCCGTTGCGTTCATACTCGTAATCATAACGTTCGGGCCTGGCTGGCTTGCCGGGATCGGCACACGCGCCTCGGCAATCAACTGCTTCGAGGTCTCGTCCACGCAGACCACGGGACAATCCAGATCGTGCGGCCTGTGATAGACCTCCAGTACGTCTTCCATCGCGGCCACCAACGCAGCGCTGGCCTCCGGCGGAATGACAAATTGCTCTTTCAGGGGTTCTGTCAGCGCTCTTGCCAGCAAGTATAGCTGGCTCGATGAAGGACGAGATTTTTCAGGCGGCTTCCAACACACTCAAAACCGTTGCGGTGCGGCGAAAGAAGTGAAATCTGCGGTAGTCGGCGGACAATTGCTGATTGGTCCGGGAGCGGCAACGGAGAAAGTTACGTAACTCGTCGTAGGCGCGACAGAATTCGCCAGCCGATCGTGGGCACTTGAACCCGCGCATCGGACCGTAGCGGCCTTTGACACCGCGATGATCTTGCTCCAGCCGGTTATT
>JAQGHW010000781.1 GCA_028291505.1 Rhodopila sp.
GGTAATTGTAGTAGACGCGGCCTTGGGCGGCTTGCTCCGGCGTGAAGGAGACGTGGAAGTCGTAGTTGAAATCGCTGCCGTATGATGAGACCCACTTGAAGCGCCAGCCCATCCGTTGCTTGAACGCTTCGATCTCCGGCAGTGGGGCGCGCGAGACCGCGAGCAGGGTCACGTCGCGCTGACCGAGGTGCAGGTTCGCCGCGTCCATGTGATCGGCGTGGAATGAGCAGCCGACGCAGCCTTCGCCCCAGCCCGGACCGAACATGAAGTGTTTGACTATAAGCTGACCGCGGCCGCCGAACAGATCGGCGAGGGTTTGTTTGCCGTCGGGTGCGTCGAATTCGTACTGCTTCGTTACTTCGACCCAGGGCAGCGCTCGGCGTTCGGCGCTGAGTTCATCGCGCAGCCGGGTGAGCTGCTTTTCCCGTTCCAGATGCCGCTTGCGCGCGACGATCCACTGTTGCTGCGAAACGACTGGATTTGATTGCATGGTTGGATCCTCCTTGGGTTCAGGTTTGAGCGAGGTAGGCGGTGAAGCGTTCGAAGCAGCTCGACCAGCCGGCGCGGTGGGCATCGCGCGAGGTTGCCGATTCAAAGACTGCCTGGTGCAGGGTCAGTTTCGTTGCTTGACCGTGGTCTTCCAGGTGAATCGTGACCAGGGTTTCGTGGCCGGGGACACCGTCGGCGTCTTCCCAGGCCCAGGTGAAGACCAGGCGTTCGGGCGGCACGATTTCCTGGTAGATGCCGCGTTTGGTGTGGGTGGTTCCCTCGGGCGAGCGCATCCGGATGCGCCAGGCGCCTCCCGTGCGGACGTCCATCTGGCACGACAGGGTCGCAAAGCCCTGTGGTCCCCACCATACGGCGGCCCGATCTGGATCCGTCCAGGCCTTGAAGACCAGTGCTCGGGGGGCATTGAAAATGCGTGTCAGGACCAAGGTTTTTTCGGTGGTCTGCTCAACCGTGTCCATTGTCGGTTCCGTCAGCTTGCAGTTGCGTCAGGTAGGCATCCAACCGGTCGAAACTCTGATCCCAGTAGCGGCGGTAGGGCTCCAGCCAGTCGGCCACATCCTTCATTCCGGTGGCGTCCAGGCGGCAGGGACGCGATTGGGCGGAGCGGCCACGGGTGATCAGGCCGGCACGTTCCAGGACTTTCAGGTGTTTGGAGATGGCGGGCAGGCTCATGGCGAAGGGCTGCGCCAGTTCGGTGACCGAGGTGTCGCCGCGGGCGAGCCTTGCCAGGATGGCACGGCGGGTCGGGTCGGCCAGGGCGGCTAGTGTGGTGCTGAGGGCGTCTGGCGGCATGGTTTGGTTTGACCAGTTGGATATTTAACTGATTGGTTAACTATGGGGTCGTGGCTTTTTTGTCAAGCACGTCCTGTCGGATGGCCTGGTTCGCGCATGAGGGTGGGTCGCCTCGACATTGGCGCTGTGGTTAGTGTTTTCGGCGAGGATGGAGGGATCGATCCCGCCGGCCGCTGGGCGACAGGCGCGGCGGGTCGATCAAACCCCGGGCGGCAACTCGTCGCCTGGATCAGGCGTCCGGTCCGGCACCAATGCGAGGATCGCCCGCAAATCCGCCGGCTGTGCGTCTCCGGCGCGCCTCCGGAAGAATCCCGCGGCGGTTTCCACGGCGCCCACCTTTTGAGCCACCGCCGATGCGATCCATTGATTCAGGGACACGCCATCTTCCTTGGCCAAACGGGCGGCGGCAGCCTTGATCGAGGCTGGCAGCTTCAGGGGATAGGTTGCCTTGCTCATTGTTCCAGTTTCCTCAACAAATCGATTGGCTTCAGCAGAAGCAAATCGAACCTTTCGGCCGCCGCAAGAAAATCAGCGACGTTGTGCGTCACGAGCGCGTCGGCGCGACCATTGAGAGCGGCGTCAAGAACCATCTCGTCGTCAGGGTCGGCAAGTTGCGGCCGCCATGCGAAATGTACATCCACTGGCTCCACAGCGGCCGCGAGCGCGGCAAGCGCCACGTCCAGCTGTCCCAACGAAAGACCCGAGACTGCTCGCTGCTCCGGACGTTTGAGCACAGCCTCGTACTCCAGGAAGAGCGCTGGCGTGGCGAGTGGCACCAATCGACGCTCGGCGACCAGTCCAAGAATCCGATATGCCGCACCGAGCCGACTGCGGAAGGCGGAGATCACAACCGAACTGTCCAATACCACTCGCAACACCAAGTCGATCTAGCACATCCTATGGGATGTGTCACCTTCGACGATCTGCATGGAAAGGCCAGGGTTTTCGGCTGAAAGAGCGTTGCCTCGATCGCCACAGCAATCCCGAATAGCGAAAGAAGGCGAACACGGTCACGTACTGCCCTCGACCTGATTGCTGGTCCAGGCCGGACTACCTGCCCCGCGGGTCCAGCGCATCGCGTAGCCCGTCGCCGACCAGATTGAACGACAGCACGCACAGGAAGATCGCCACGCCGGGGAACACCGCCAGCCACGGGGCCTGGGTCAGGAAGCGCTGTGCGGCGTTCAGCATGGACCCCCAGGAGGGCGACGGGGGCTGCTGGCCGAGGCCCAGGAACGACAGCGAGGCCTCGGCGATGATTGCGGCCGCCAACGACAGACTTGCCTGCACCAGCACCGGGGGCACGATGTTCGGTGCGATGTGGCGCACTGCCACGCGGATGCCGGTGGCGCCGAGCGACCGGGCGGCCTGGATGTAGTCGGCGCTGCCGACCTCCAGCGTGGCGGCGCGCGCGACGCGCATGAAGCGGGGGGCGGTGGAGACGCCGATGGCGATCATGGCGTTCGCCAGATCGGGGCCGAGGAACGCGGTCAGCGCGATCGCCAGGATCAGGAACGGGCAGGCCAGCATCGCATCGACCACCCGTGACAGCAGCGCATCGATCCAGCCGCCGGCGAACCCGGCCAGCAGTCCGGCCGGCACGCCGATGCCGGCGGCAATCAGCACCGATACCACGCCGGCCAGCAGGCTCGCCCTGGCGCCGAACAGCACGCGGGAGAAGACGTCGCGGCCGTTCTCATCAGTGCCCATCCAGTGGGCGGCGGACGGGGTTTTCCGAATTGCGCTCCAGGAGGTGGCGATCGGATCGTAGGGGGCGATCAGGGGGGCCAGGATGGCGACCGCAACGAACAGCACGATCACCGCCAGGCCCGCCACCGCGGCGGGACGGCGCACGAAGCGGTTGATCGCGAGTTGGGTGGGGGTGCGGGGGGTGTGCGTTGGTCTTTCGGCCGGGGGTGTCCGTTGCTGTCGCGTCATGGTTTGGTTTGGTCTTGGCGGAATGGGTGTTGTTTGATTTGGTGGTGCCTCGCAGGTGGGAGCCAGTGTGGGTTTGCGGCAGGGGCATTTTTAACACGGAGGAAGAACGAGGGCCACGAAGCGCCACGGAGGAGGAAAACATGGCGCTCCGCGCGGTTGGTTCGCGGGCGGTCTGACGGTGCGAGCATGGTCAGGCGCGCCTTAGTCTTGGGTTGATCAGCACGTACAGGATGTCGGCCAGGAGGTTCAGCAGGATGAAAAGAAAAGCGGTTACCAGCACAACGCCTTGCACCACCGGGTAGTCTCGGTTGAACACTGCGTCGACCACCATCTTTCCAAAACCCGGGATGGAGAATACCTGCTCGGTCAGCACCGCGCCGGAGAGCAGCGTGCCTAGTTCGAGTGCTCCCAGCGTAACGACTGGGATAAGGGCATTGCGTAGCGCGTGATGCAGGATGACGCGGGTTTCGGACAGGCCTTTGGCTCGGGCGGTGCGGACGTAGTCCTGGTCCAGCACCGACAGCATCGCACTGCGGGTGTGCCGCATCAGGATGGCGGCGATGGCGTTGCCCAGCACGAAGGCGGGCATGATGGTGGTGGCGAGAGACTGCCAGACATCCTGGGTTAGTGGCACGTAGCCTGACGGAGGAAGCCAGCCGAGATGGACAGAAATCAGCAGGATTAGCATGATACCGAGCCAGAAGTTGGGCATTGAGAGGCCGGCAAGGCCGACGGCGTTGGCGACGTAGTCCCACGGTCCGTTGCGCTTGATGGCCGCCACTACACCTGTTGGGACACCAATCAAGATGGCGATGACGAATGCCATGACACCGAGCTGGGCGGTGACTGGCAGTTTTTGTTCGATCAGCTGTGAGACTGGCTGGCGGGTGCGCCACGAGTAGCCGAGGTTGCCTTGGGCGACGTTGCTGACCCAGTGCAGGTACTGGACGGGCAAGGAACGGTCCAGCCAGAGTTCCTCCCTGATCTGAGCGAGGACTTTTGGGTCGCCGCGTTCCTCCCCGGCCAGGACGAGCGCGGGATCGCCCGGCATCAGCTGCTGCAGGCAGAATACCAGGATGCTGACCAGGATCAGGGTTGGGACGATTTGGGCGATCCGGCTGCTCAGCTTCATGCCGGCCGCCGGCTTGGGTTACCGTCGCGGTTTGCGGCGCGTGTGCCGCAAAGGGGCGGTTCGGGTGTTCCCACGATCGTGTCGGGCGCGGGCGGCGATGGAGGTATTGGATGGGGTGGTGTCATTTCGATACGGACAGGCCTTGCAGGCGGACTATCCCGTCGGGGACTGGGCGGAATCCGGAGATTTTCGCCGACAGGCCGACGATATTGACCGGGTTATAGAGGTAGATGATCGGCAGGTCCTTACGCTCCTGCTCCATTAGCTTTCCGTAGTAGCCGACCCGGGTGGCGAGATCGGTCGACTTGCGGGCGGCATCAAGTGCGGCATCGACGATCGGGTTGGCGTAGTGGCCGTCGTTTTGGCCCATCCCCGAGTGCAGGAAGGTGTAGAGGTTGCCGTCGGCGTCGGTGCGGCCGGACCAGCCGATGAGATAGGTCTCGAAGTTGCCTTGTGTTCCGGCGGCGACCGAGGATGCGAACTCGACCAGGTTGATCTTCACCTCGAAGCCGGCGTCGTGCACCATCGACTGGATCACCTCGGCGAGTTGCGCCTGGTCTGGGGTGTTCGGCACCATCATCGTTACTTGGATGGGGATAGGAGCGCCGGATTGCTTGACCAGCGCTTTGGCTTTGTCGATGTCGCGCGGCGGCGGCTCGAGGGCTTTGACGGCGAGTGGCGACGAGGGTGGGACCGCCTGGGCGGTGGGCAGATACATGCCGTTGAAGACGACCTCACTGAGGGCCTGGCGGTCGATCGCGGCCTCGAAGGCCTGGCGCAGGATCGGGGTCTGGTTGATCGCGGTCTTGGAACCGTCGCCGTTGGCCAGGTTGAACGTTAGGCCGACGTAACCGAGTGCCGGGGAGGTGACGATGCGGAGTTTGGGGTCGCGTTTGACCTCGGCGACGTCGGTGGGCAGGACGCGTTCGGCAAGGTCGATGTTGCCGGTGTGCAGGTTGGCGACCTGGACGGCGCTGTCGGTCATTGGCTGGTATATGACGCGGTCGAAATGGATGTTCGTTGCGTCCCAGTAGTTGGGGTAGCGGTCGAGGACGATGCGGTCCTGGGCGATTCGTTCGGTGAACCTGAAGGGGCCGGTGCAGACGGGATGCAGGCCGAAGTCCTTGCCGGCGGCCTCGGCGGCTTTGGGGGCGACGATCATGCCGGCGCGGTCGGTCAAAAGGGCGAGCAGCGGGGCGGAGGGGGTTTTCAGGACCAGGCGGACGGTCAGCGGGTCGATGACTTCCACATGGTCGATGGTGCTGATCTCGCCTCGGCGGAAGCTGCCGGGAAGGGAGAGGTGCCGCTCGAGCGTGTATTTCACGGCGGCGGCGTCGAACGGTTCGCCGTCGTGGAAGGTGACGTTGGGGCGGAGGTGGATCACCAGGGTTTGGGGATCGGTCCATTCGTAGCCGAGGGCAAGTTGCGGCACGATCTGAAGCTTTTCGTCGATGTCGAAGAGCTTGTCGCAGAGGCCGGCAAAGACGATGCGGCCGACATAGGTGCGGGCCAGGGTCGGGTCGAGGATGTCGCCGTCCTCGCGCAAGGCGATGTGCAGGGTTTGGGCTTGGGCTTGGGAGGAGAACAGAAGGGCGAGGCCGCACAGGGCGGGCAGCAGGCGACGACGCATGTTTGGGTCCCGGACGAGGTTGTCGTCTATTGTGCGTGAGGATGTTGTTTGGCTGCAACCCGGGAGGTGCAAAGTGGCCTTTGAGGGCTGGCAGGGTGGCGCCGGACAGGCTCTACCGGTCAAGTGAGGCGCGAACTTCCCGCCAGGACTCGGTTGTTTCGTCATCAGCTACCTGATGCGCAATGTGACGGTCTCTGGACAGGTGATGGTGCGCGGGCTTGGCCTGGTAACCCGCGACTTTTCCTTGATTAGACGAAAACACAGGTGGCCGGGCCGTCAGGCAATCGGGTGAAGCGGCAGTCCGTTACTTAATTCGTACGATGTGCATGGCCTGCCTGGTGATGCTGCGTCGTGGAAAAGG
>JAQGHW010000151.1 GCA_028291505.1 Rhodopila sp.
CACCGGGGGCCATCTGTCGTCGAGACGTTCGGGGTGACGTGCGATGACGGTGATCCAGATGAGCGATCGGGAGCTGACCCGGCTGCGTGTGATGATCGATCTGGGGGACGGCCGGCTCACGATTGAGGCTGCCGCGATATTGATGGGTATGGGCCGGCGCCAGGTGTTCCGGCTGCGTCGAGCCTTCGAGGCGCATGGGGCGGCGGGATTGACATCGCGAAAGCGCGGCTGTCCGAGCACCCGCCCGACGTGGCGAGACGTTCCGGCGCACGGTTCTGGTATTGGTCCGGCAACACTACCCCGACTTCGGCCCCACGCTGGCGGCAGAGAAGTGGTCGAACGTCATGGCCTGCGCCTGGGTGTCGAGACGCTGCGCCGATGGATGATCGCGGATGGCCTATGGATCGACCGGCGCCATCGACACCCTCCCCGCACCAGCCGCGCCGGCGGCGGGATTGTCTCGGCGAACTGGTCCAGATCGATGGCTCGGAACATGCTTGGTTCGAGACCCGTGGCGAGGCATGCACATTGCTGGCTTTCGTGGACGACGCGACCAGCCGGTTGATGCAGCTACGGTTCGTGGCCTCGGAATCGGCGTTCGATTACTTTCGAGCGATCCGCGCCTATCTGGCGGCGCACGGCAAACCGGTGGCATTGTACAGCGACAAACACGGCACCTTCCGGGTGAACGCTAAGGATGCCGTAGGTGGTGATCGGATCACGCAATTTGGCCGCGCGCTGATGGAATTGAACATCGACATCATCTGCGCCAACAGCCCGCAGGCGAAGGGTCGGATCGAGCGCGCGTTTGGCACGTCGCAAAACCGGATGGTGAAGGAACTGCGCCTGGCGGGAATATCGACGATCGCGGCGGCGAACGCGTGGCAGCCCGGTTTCATCACCGGCTACAATGCCCTCTTAGCGTTTGCACCCCTCAACTTTGCGGCAGTCCCGTGTAACTGCCCCCCGCCCCCCGCGGGGTTCGCGCATCATGAATGTCCTGTTTCGTCAGGTTAGTTTTGCAAGTCGCTCTCCGGCAACAGTTTGTACATTTTCCCGTCGAACTGCACCAGGCGCATCCCCTTCATCGCCTGGTAATCCGTCGGCGACGTGCTGATTTTGATGCCAGGCAGGACCAGCGGCAGAATTGTTGTGTCCGGCAGGTGGGTTGCCGCCTTCATGATATTTTCGCGCGACAGATCATTCCCCGCCTGCTTCAAAACCACGACCAGAGCCTGTGCCATTGTGTAGCCATAATACCAGACGGGATTGGCGACGTCGGCCTCCGGCGCGTACTTCGCCTTCCATGCCAGGAATTCCTTCATGCCAGGGTCGTTCGCCCACCCTGGATCGGTTGGGTCCTTCAGATATTGCGCCGTAATCACGCCCACCGACTTATCAAACCCCGCCGATTCCAACGCCGGTTTCACCAGCGCCCCATTGGAGTCGATCATATGCAGCGGGTGCCAGTCGATATTGGCGGCCTTGCGGATCGACATGGCGGCAAATTTCGGCGTGCTTGCGTCATACAGAACATCAGCGCCGGACAGTTTTATATCCATTATCTGGGAGTCGATGGTTGGATCGGTGATTTCATACGAAATATTCCTAACGACCATCCTGTCGAACTTATCGCCCAGACCATCCCTCAGACCGGCGACGTAGTCCCGGCCGAGGTCGTCGTTCTGATACAAAATGCCAATCTTCGCGTCGGGTCTATTTTTTAGAATATACTTCGCATACATCTGGCCCTCTACCCGATAGCTTGGTTGGAACTGAATTGTCCATGGGAAATCCTTTGAACTGGCGGAAAATACCGACGCTCCCGAGCCGATCCAGATATCGGGCACTTTCTTCTGATTAACGTATTTCCGGATCGCGACGTTCGACGCGGTGCCCAATGTCTGGAACAGGATGGCGACCTGCTCGTCTTCGACCAACTTACGTACGACTTCGATCGCCTTCGGAGGGCTATAGCCATCATCCAAAGCGATCAGGTTAATTCTGCGGCCGTTGATGCCACCCTGATCGTTGATCATCTGAAAATAATGTGACTCCGCGGTCGAGATCTGCCCGTAAACGCTGGCCGGACCGCTGAACGCCGCATTCTGGCCAATCTTGATCTCGGTATCCGTGACTCCCGGTGTCGCCGCTTGGGCCGATGCGGTTGAAAGACTCAATGACAGCGCGAGAAGCAGACAGCTTATCTTATGCTCGGACATAGCATTTCCTCCCGATTTTGGGAGAAGTGTGGTCGATGCAAAGGTCACTGGCAAGCATCCCGGGGGCGTTATTGCACAGATCGTCCGCGGACTGCTGGGATATGGCAGAGCCGGAGGACGACCCTCTGTTTTGGTCCGGGAATCCGCCATGCGTAGAGCCGCAGCGTCTCGGGGTTGGCGGGACGTATGGGTGGTGGTGGGTCGGGCCCGCTGCGGTGGCCCGCTGCCGGTGTCGATCTCCCTTATGCGTTTCAGTGCCTGGATAAGGTTGCGGCCCTTGAGCCAACCACCCGTTTCCCACCAAGGAGCTCTCCGCCTGAGCGGCCGCCTTGCGCGGCACCGCAGCTATGATCCCTGCTCGAGAGAGCATGCAAAATCCTGGGGGTAGGTCACGCAGCCTCTGACAGAACCTGATCATCGTTGGGGGCCGGAAGCCTGGATAGCGATTGCGGAAGGCGTCCTTGAGGTTGTCGTTCAGCAAGGCTGTGCGAACGTCGAGGAAGGACTGCACTGTCGTCCTGTTCCAGCGCATCCGCTGTCTTGTTCATGCGCTTGGCGATGATCTCGTTGACCGCACTCTCCACGAACGCGGTTGAGATCGGCTCGCCCCGCCGACGTCGTAGTGCTTTCCAGCCGATCCAAGGATTCCAGCTGCACGAAGATTGAGGAGGAGCCCAATTGCAGCAACCCGACACAGGATACCCGAAGGGCGGCATGGGCGTCGCTCGCTGCG
>JAQGHW010000181.1 GCA_028291505.1 Rhodopila sp.
CCGGCCAGCACCGGCATTGCGCCTTGGAAGAGCTCATCGTGCAGGCCCACACGAATGGCGGAGAGGTCCGGTTCATGGTTGATGACATCCGCTGTCCGCGCGGCCGACTGAAGCACCTGGTGGACGGTGCCCACACTCATCGATACGCTGAGCAGGTCACGCATGAATTCGATGACGCCGCGACAAGAGCCGCGGCAAATCAGCGCCAGCGCGATGATCAACTGGCGCAGCCAGACCTTGGAGACCACCAACTCGAACAGCACCTCATCGTCCGGCGTCGCCGACCGGAAAGCGTCATCCAATGCGACGCGAGCCTTGTGCGCTTGCTGGTAGACGAACTTGCGACTTACCCCGTGCCGGGTCGCCAGATTGCTGACCGGCTCCGATCGCGCCAATACCTGGACGGCCAGGTCCTTACGGTCGCTCTCCGGCAGCCTCGCCGCCGCACCAACACATCGATCCATTTGCGCACCGCAACTGAAAAAATCACGGTGCCATCATCCACCCGGCTGGCGTCAATCCGCCTTCATCTGGAACCCGACTTTGAACCACGCCGATTTCGCACTCGGTTCCCTTGAGGCCGGTCGGGGGAACGCCGCGATCCACGCCGGTGCTCAGCGCACCGCGCATGCGGGTCGCCCGATCCATGTGCTCGACGAGCTTTGTTATCGGGCACCCAACCGGGCGAAATCGTTTACCTGGCCTGAGCCAGAGGCGTCATAATCGTCGTTTTCCAGCCGCCGACAGACACGCGAGGGCGCGGCTCGGTTTTCACAGCACGGGATAATAGGCGCCGCCCACCGCCGCACCGACAGCGTTCGCGGCCACCGCGGTACCCGGCGCCCAGCCGGCGGCGGCGCGCATCACCACGCTGGCCAGCAGCGCGATCGTCACGCCATGCGCCAGCCGGCCGCGGTGCCCGCGATCGATCGCCATGCCACAGGCGAGCCCGGCCAGGGCGCCGGCGACAGCGGCCACGCTGCTCGCCCAGCCCAGCGCTTCATAGGACGAGCCCAGGCTGGAAAATAGGATCATCGGCCACGCAATACCCAGACCCGCGCTCATGAACCCGTCGCCGGCGAACGCCAGCAGCCCGACGGGATCGGCGACCCGCAGTGACTCCTGCACCGTCGGCACAGGCCCCAGATCCAGACGCCCCATGTAAAACAGCGGTGCGGCCGAGATCAGCCCCAGCGCCGTCGCGAGGTAGAATTCCGCCTCCGGCCCCAGGCGCGTCAGGATCATCCCGCCGGCGAGCGGCCCGGCAACGGAAATACCAGTGCTGGCGATCTGCCGCAATGCGATCTGCCAGCCACGGCGCCCATGCCCGCCACCGACCGCGTTGGCCGCGTGGCAGATCGGCCAGTATACACACTCGCCAACCGAAACGATCAGCACCCACAGCGCAAGGCATGCCGGACGGTCCGCGCCGATCAGGGCCAGGAACTGCAGCGCCATCACGATCCGGCCGGCGACGAGGGCGCGCCGCATGCCCAGCAGGCGGATCACCGGCAGCAAGGCAGCGCGCACCGTCAGACGGATGCCGAGCAGCACCGCATACATTGCGATCGTCGCCGGCAGGCTGAAGCCCAACCGCAGCAGATAGGCGCCAACGAAACTGCCCGCCAGCGAAATGGCGAGCGACGAAACGACGCAATGGACGGTCAGGAGGCGGAACTGCCGCCCCTGCTGGTCGAATTCCATCCGGCAGTCCTTTACAGAATAAAAACGGACGGCCGTACCTGAATGACGGTGCCGTAATGGCCAGGAATAAGGTCTAGTAAATGCCGCGCCTGGGGCGCCGGTTCGGCCTCCGGAGACGCGGCCGCCTCCGCCGGCCGCGTTGCGGATTGATCCACCTCGGCTGCAGAATCTCCTGATCCAGCGCCTATCATGAGGGCGCTGAAAACAGGGAACGCCAAACGCGGTTTCGACGAGTTCATAACCATCGGTCCTGACAACCATCGGTCCTGCCGGCACGGGCGCGTCGAGAAGGTTCGCTCGTGGCCAGAGGGCCTCCGGCCGCCATATGCGGCTGCCCGGTCTCCAGGCCAACGGGGAATTCCGCAGGCTGCGATCGGGGCAGCCGATGTGCCACGCCGGAAGCGCTCTGTGTCTCGGACTGCCTCAACACTGAACAAGTCGCAACTGTTCAACCGCAGCCGCGGCTCTGGCCGAGCGCGATTATGCTCTGATCGAACGTACGACCGAGGTTGACCGGCTGACCGCACGGATCGAGCAGGAACAGGCCGGACGGGCCGAAGCTGACCGGCGGGTCGCTGACCTCATCAGCTAGTACCCCGAGTCATTCATATTACCGGGTAGAGCCGCTTCAGTTTGACGCGAGCATTGGCGGCGGTGAATTGCCAGTCGGCTTTGGCGTGATGGGTGTTGCGTCGGCGGTCCCATGCAGCGACTTCCGCAATGAGGGTGTTTTTGCCGGGGATGCGTCGATCGAGACATTGAACCGATAAGACGCTGAGTTCGGATTCAGCCATATTGAGCCAACTGCCGTGCTTGGGTGTGTCGTGCCACTCGAAGCGCTCGACCAATCGCCGTGCCTCGGCGGCAGGAAATGCTTGGTACAGTGAAGCCGGCTTGTGGGTGCTGAGATTGTCCTGCACCAGGATGATTTTCTTGGCCTCAAGAAAGTGCGTGTCTGACAATTCCTTGAGCACCTGAGCATAGTCCACGGCCGCATGGTGATCGGTGACCTTGACGGTCCGCCATCCCTCGAGTGGGGCAAACATCATGAACAGGTTGGCTGTGCCGTTGCGCTCGTACTCATAGTCATACCGGGCGGCGCGGCCTGGCTTGGCTGCAATCGGTACGCGCGTTTCAGCGATCAGTTGCTTGGAGGTTTCGTCGAGGCAGACAACGGGGCAGGTTGGATCATGCGGCCGCTGATAAACTTCCAGCACATCCTCCATGCCGGCTACGAAGTTCGCGTTGGCATCCGGAGGGATGACCCATTGCTTTTTGAGGTGAGGCTTAAGTTGGTTTTTTTTAGCGTCCGCCCGATCGTATTATCGCTGGCGCGGTCAACGATCTTCCGCTCCACGACCGCTTCTTCCAGAAGTTCCAACGTCCAGCGGACGCGCCCCTCGGGCGGTTTGGAACAAGCTAACGCAATCAATTTCGCCTCGGCGGCGCCATCAAAGATGCGCACGCGGGCCGAGGCTGGGGAGTGCTTGCGCGTCAGGACAGCTTCGACCCCCTCCTCCACCAGTTGCTGGCGGGTCCGCGCGACGGTGTCCACGCTGGTATCCAGAGCCGCGGCGATCTGGCTGTCCCTCCATGCTTCACCCGCCTCAGAGGCATCCGCCTTCAACAGGATACGCGCCTTCACCAGCTGTCGAGCCGGATGTTTGCCCGCCTGGATCAACGTGTTGAGCCGCGTGCGCTCGTCCTCGCTCAGCTTGACGACGTACTTCTTCTTGGCAACTTGTTTCGCGGTCACGAATCAACTCCGTATCACCGGCATCATCGATTCAGAGATTTGCCGCAAA
>JAQGHW010000184.1 GCA_028291505.1 Rhodopila sp.
GAAGGGAAGGGGACACGGCCGCCATGACCCAGCCTTCAGCATGGTCGAGCATTTCCGCCCGGCTGAGTTGGCACTGGCCCTTCGGCGCGCGCATGCGGCCGAGGGACAATAGTTTGGTCAGTCGCCCATAGCTCTCCCGGTTTGTCGGCCACGTCAAATAGGTGGCGCCGTCGTCCAGTTCCAAACGCGTCCCGACGACGAAGCGAAGCTTGACGTCCTTGGCGGCGACATGCGCGCGGACCACCCCAGCCAGGCTGTTACGATCGCAGACGCCAATACCAGCATGACCAAGCGCGGCGGCGGTTGCGACCATTTCAGCCGGGTACGACGCGCCCTCGAGCAGCGTGAAGTTGGTCTCGCTGCACTTCGAGGTCACCGCCCTGACGAACCAGCAGAAGAAGGTGGTCGCGGATCACAAGCGCGCGGTCGTCGCTGGAGGCTACGAGTTTCAGGATCATGTGATCGTCACCGAAACTTGCTTCCCCATTAGTGGACCTTCCTCAACCAAAGATGGAGGAAGCACCCTTTGGCAGGAAGTCCTGACGCGTCGTTCGGAGGGCGACGATACTGACAACAACGCAGCTCACTCTCTCCGAAAAGCTGCGCGCAGTCGCGCCAGCAAGCCGAGCTCCCGGCGGGCCTGATTTTCCTGTCGGAGCCGCACCACCTCTGCCTCGGCCTGCTCTCTGGTGATCTGCTCCGCTGTGAACCGCGCCTCTCCCTCGCGGCTCACCCGTTCGAGGTCTTCGCGAAGCCGGTCAAGCCGGGCCTCTGCATCCGTCCTGGCTATCTCCGCCTGCCTCCTGGCCTCCCGCTCCGTTGCGGTTGCCGCCTCCGCCCGTGCCAGCGCCTCCTCCGCGTTCGCGTGCAAGGCTGCCAACATCCCATCCGCTGCCTCTCCCCGCTCACGCAGCATGGTTGCCGCTGTTTCTAACAGACCAACAACCTGGCCTATATCCCGCCCAACACCATCCGCGTCACTATCGGCTACCTCCCCTTGAGGCTTGGCTTCATCGACCGGGACCGCCACCCTGACTGTCCCATCATTGCCATCCTGATGCCGCCATTTGCGCCGGAAGGCCAATCGGATTGCCGATGCCGTGCTGATCCCGCGGACCTGGCCGAGTTCGCCATAGCCAAGCCACCTGAAATCATCCCCGGCATCGTCCCGATCATCATTCTCGGCATCACGCATGGCCTCATCTCCGTTATCATGCCGCGCAGGCCTACGCGCGCCTGCCGCGTCAGAAAAGTGCAGAGTTGTCCATGATATGTCGTGGAAGAGGCTTGTGGGCGGTGACCTCACTCGCTTCTTCAAGGAACGCCTGCGCGCCCGGCTAATCCTCGGAGCAACGACAACCCAGGCTGAATTCAGCCCCCGTCGCCATGGATGCGCCGAGCAGCTCGGCGTCGAGCCTGTCGAATTTCGCTCGCCGTTGTGAGCTGCTTTCAATCGTGCGACAGCATCCCGATTGCCCGATCGAGTTGCGGGTCGGTGCCGGCCGCGTATCGAGAGTCGAAGGGAACGGCGATCGTCGGATTGACACCGACTCCCTCCAATTGCTCGCCATCCACACGCACCTCATCGACGGCGAGCAGCAACAGGTTGCCGTTGCGCATCAGGAACGCGGTGGCTGCCAGCACAGCGCCACTTGTGCGGCTGCCGATCACCTCGCCGAGCCGGTACTTCTCGAAGCCGTAGGCGAGCACTTCCTTGCCGCTGCGGGTGCGCTCATTCACCAGCATGGCGGCGGGACGCCGCCATTTCACGTTATCGAGCTGGATGCGGCCGTCGCGGTCGCGCACCTGCATCGTCGGCGCACGGGCATTGAACAGATCGAGGTAGTCGGGCACGGCGCCGCCCCACCCCTCGCGAAGATCGAGCACCAGCGCATCGGCGTCCTTCAGCACACCCTCGCCAAGCAGTTGCTCCAGCGCCTCTTGATAGACGCCGCTGGCATAGGACCAGACGTGCACATAGCCGATACGCAGCCCGTTGTGCGTCGGGATCAGCCTCGCACTCGCCCTCAGCCCCTGCAGGAACATCTCGCGTGGCTGCAGCTCGGTTGGCATCACAATGATCAGCTCGACCGCCCCCTCCGCGTGCCGGCGAATCGAGAGAGCGACCGGGCTGCCAAATTTGTTCCGGAACGACAGCACCGGGCGGAACGGCGCGCCATCGGCGGCGACTATCTCGTCGCCCACCAGCAGCCCGGCGCGCTGCGCCGGCGTATCCTCGATCACGCCGGTGACGAAGATGTGGCCCGCTGCGTCGGGACCGGCGAAGATGCCGATGCCCGGATAAGTGATCTTCCCACTGGGGAATACGCGATCCAGCCCGCGACGGCGGAGAACGCCAGCAAAGATGTCGGCGAGCTGATAATACGCGGGCTCCGCCGGCGTGTAGAACTCGGTGTGCGAGGCGTGCAGTTCTGCGAGCATGGCGTTGATCACCGCAGCCAACGCATCCTCTGACTCGGCTGCAGCCGCTTTAGGTGCATAGCGCACGCGCACGGACGCCCAGTCCAGACCACGCAGGCTCTGGTCATAGAAATGGTCCCGTACGGTCTGCCAGACCTCGTCGAGTACGGCCTCGTTGCTACCCGCGCTTGCCGGGGCCGGTGCGTCCGCGGCCGTCGAGGCCAGGGGGCACGTTCCGACGAGCGAAAGGGCGAACGCCAATACGGCGAGGCGACGCATCTAATTCTGCTCCGTCACACGGATAAGCCGATTCTGCGCCGAATCGGCGCCCCACACCGCGCCCGGCCGGCCCAGCAACTGGCGGATCCACACGTCGCTCTGCTGCCCGGTGACGTGGCTGAACTGGCCCGTGGCCGGGTCGAAACGCAGCAGCGTACCGGAACCGAAATCGCTCACCCACACAATGTCTCGCTGGTCGATATAGAGTCCATAAGGCTCCGGCCGATCGCCGGGCAGACGCCACGATCGGCACGTGTTCTTGTTCGCGTCGAAACGGGCGATATGCCCGGCGAGGAACTCGCTGATCCACAGTCCGCCTTGCGAATCAGACCAGATCCGCCGGGCGCCCTGCCGGGGTGTGGGCGGCTCGATCACCGTGGCCGCGCCCGTCGCGGGATCGATGCGCGCGATGTAACTGCCCGCCAGCGACGCAAAGTAGACCGCGCCGGCGGGTGTGGTGGTGATGCCGTAGACACCCGGGCCGCGCGGCGCGTCCCAGACGCGCACCGCGCCCGATCCCGGGTCCACCCGGCCATAAACCCCGCCCTGCCCCGTGAACCAAAGCACGCCCGCCGAGTCGAATGTCGCGGTGTTGAGATCGGCCCCGGCCCGATTAGCAGGGAGCGGGAAGCTGCGGATCGCGAGGGAGGCCGGATCGACGCGCAGGACCGCGTTAAGT
>JAQGHW010000190.1 GCA_028291505.1 Rhodopila sp.
CGCCCCGTTTACAGCTATATCGGGTTTTTTGCTGCCATGACTGACATCGTTCCCATTCGACGGGCGTTGATCTCCGTCTCCGACAAGGCCGGGCTGGTACCCTTCGCCCAGGCCCTCGCGGCCCACGGCGTCGAAATCCTGTCCACCGGCGGATCGGCCAAGGCCCTGCGAGACGCCGGCGTGCCGGTCAAGGAAGTCTCCGAACATACCGGATTCCCCGAGATCATGGACGGGCGTGTGAAGACGCTGGTGCCGCAGATCCACGGCGGCATTTTGGGCCGGCGCGATGTCCCCGAACACATGGAGCAGATGCGGCTGCACGGCATCGCGCCGATCGATCTGGTCGCCGTGAACCTGTATCCGTTCGAGGCAACCGTCGCCAAAGGCGCCCCCTACGACGATTGCGTCGAGAACATCGACATCGGCGGCCCCGCGCTGATCCGCGCCGCCGCGAAAAACCATGATTTCGTTACCGTCCTGACCGACCCCGATCAATACGCCGAAGTCCTGGAACAGTTATCTTCCTCCGGCGGCACGTCATTACTGCTACGCCGTCGGCTGGCGGGTGAGGCCTTCGCCCGCACCGCTGCCTACGATGCCGCGATCGGAACCTGGTTCGCCCAGCAGCGCGAGGAGGTCTTCCCCAAGCGCCTGACTGTATCCGGCAGCCTGCGGCAGACGCTGCGCTACGGCGAGAACCCACATCAGGCGGCGGCATTCTATACCTCCGGCAGCCGCCCCGGGATCGCGACCGCGGTACAAGTCCAGGGCAAGGAACTATCCTACAACAACCTGAACGATACCGACGCGGCGTTCGAGTGCGTTGCCGAGTTCGAAGCGCCAACGATCGCCATCATCAAGCACGCCAATCCGTGCGGCGTGGCGAGCGCCGCCCGCCTGGCCGACGCCTGGGACGCGGCCTTCCGCTGCGACCCGGTGTCCCCCTACGGCGGTATCGTCGCGTTAAACCGGACCCTCGACGCCGCCTCGGCCGAGAAGATCGCCGCCATCTTCACCGAGGTGATCATCGCCCCGGACGCCGACGAAGCAGCGAAGACAATCCTGGCGCGCAAGAAAAGCCTGCGCCTGCTGCTGACAGGCGGACTGCCCGATCCAGCCGCCGGTGGCCTGACGTTCCGCAGCCTGGCGGGCGGCTTCCTGGCGCAAACGCGCGATGCCGGCCGGGTCGGCGCCGCGGATCTGAAAGTGGTAACGCGCCGTATCCCAACCGACGCCGAACTGGCCGATTTACTGTTCGCGTTCCGGGTCTGCAAGCACGTCAAATCAAACGCCATCGTCTACGCGAAGAACGGCGCCACCGTCGGCATCGGCGGCGGCCAGCCGAACCGCGTGGACTCCGCCCGGATCGCGGCCTGGAAAAGTGAGGAAGCCGCCAAGGCAGCAGGGCTTTCGGAAAGGCTGACGCTGGGCAGCGTGGTGGCGTCGGATGCGTTTTTTCCCTTCGCCGATGGGCTGGAGGCAGCGGTCGCGGCCGGGGCGACGGCCGTGATCCAGCCCGGCGGGTCAATCCGCGATGCGGAAGTGATCGCAGCAGCGGACGCGGCGGGTATGGCGATGGTGTTCACCGGAATGCGGCATTTCCGGCATTAGCCCAGTCCGCCGCGGCCCGGTCCGCCGCAGGGGTGATCGCCGTTGCGCCAAGCGCCACAGGTGGCCGATTCTCCAGAACCCCCCTACGTTACGACATGGTCGTCAGGCCTGAAATCATTCCGCCGCGGCAGCACGCGCCTCCAGTTCAACACCATAGATGTCTCGGGCTGTTACGACAGAGACAAGCTCATTCTCCACATCTTGCCGGACCAGCGCTTGGTCACGCTTCCTCGGGTCGCCCAGGCCGCCTCCGCCGGGCGACTTGATCACGATCCGGGTGCCTTTCGGCACAATATGGCGGCCCTTGCCCGGCAACGTCTCACCCGACGACAGGCCGACATAGCCCGATGCGCCCGCATGGCCGTCGAAGTAACCCCGAGCGGGAAAGCGCACGCGCTCGTAAGCCGTGATGCAACTGAACGGTTCGTCCAGGCTATTGCCGAGCTCGATGTGCTGGCCGAGGCCGCCTCGGGTGGTGCCCGGTCCGCCGGACCCCGCGCGGTATTGCTTGCGCCAGAACACCAGGGTGGACATTGATTCGAAGATCTCCACCGGACCGCCGCGCACGCCGCTGGGGAAGCCGGTCGCGGACAGTCCGTCCTGCGACGGCAGCGCTCCCATGCCACCGGTGGTGACGATGTTGACCGGGAAGTCGTCGCCCAGTGTGGCCGGGCTGTGGCGCGGTCCCATCGCGCTGATGTTCCACAGTACCCCGGCTCCCTCCGCGGGCACCCGCTCCGGAATGCACTGACGCAGGCAGCCATAGATTAGGTCGGGCAGCATCAGCCCGATCTGATGACGCTGCACCACGGCGGCCGGCTTCGTCGCGTGCACGATGGAGCCCGGTTCAGCCGTCACGGTCCGAGGCTCCAGCGACCCCGCATTGTTCGGGATATCGCGTGTCAGGATGCAGCCCAATGCGTACGACGTATAGGCAAGTGTGTAGCAAAGTGGCACGTTGAAATTGTGCCGCACCATCGGCGACGTGCCGGTGTAGTCGACGTTGATCCCGTCATCGGACACCGTCAGCGCCGCCCGCAGCTCCACCGGCTCGTTCTCCTGGCCGTCGAGCATCAGGCTGGGGGTCCAGCGGCCACGCGGCAGCTCACGAATTTTCTCCAGCATCGCCGCTTTCGAGGTGTCGATGATGTGGTCCGACAATTCATCAAGGTCGTCGATACCGAATTCGTCCATCATTTCCGTCAGCCGTTCGCAGCCGATCTCGTTGCAGGATATCAGCGCGTAGGTGTCGCCCTCGGTCTCCACTGGCAGGCGGGTGTTGGCGCGAATGACCGACATCAGCGTCTCGTTCACGACGCCTTCCTCGACGATGCGGAGGACGGGCAGGAACAGGCCCTCCATGAACACGTCGAACGAACCGCCACAAACCGGACCCCGTGGGCAGCGCCTGGCGCGATACCAGCATCGCCGTATCATATGCGACGACCAAACCGCTCGGAGCGTCCCTACGACAGTCGGGACAGTCGCGGTCGTGATGGGAAAGCGGAAACAAGCACCGGCAACGCAGACAACGCAGGCCTGTGGCGTGATTCATAAGCGATGGTAGGAGAGGCTCCGCGGGACCGTCAATCTACCCATCCCGCGGTATTCCGAACGATGATAAGGCCCGTCGCGCCAGTGCTGGGCTAAGGCAAGCGACCTTCCATCTGCAACCGCATCCGGATTTCGTCGATCCGCCGTTCACCCGCCACCAACGAGGCTTTGCTCGTATGTACCGAGTAGTTCCCAAGCACGAGGTCATGGCGATGCGCGACCGCCGAACCGAGGACAAACTCGGTGTCGCCATCTGCACGGAAGTCGATCGGCGTGTCCGCTGTCTCGAAGATCGCCAACTCCCCAGCGTCGATTCGCTCAGGCATCGTCAGGCCGCCCTTGCTCAGAGCCACCCAGGCGACTGAATGGTTGGCGGGCCGCTGATAGCGCCAGGACTCACCAGCCTTCAGGCGCACCGCCAGATAGTTAATCGAGGCCGGTGCCTCGAGTGAACTGGCAGCAGCACCGTGAGCGCCGACCAGGACCCGAACGGGACCGTCCCGCGCGATGTCCCCAGGCGCCTGGTAAATGCTTTCCACCGGCCCAAGCTCGTGTTCCGGCGGTAGCGCGAGCCAGAGCTGGAAGCCCCGTGCACGGGGCGCCTCGCCGGCCCCGCCGCCATGCCAGGCGCCGTGGCCCGCCTTGAACCACTCGACGCCGCCTTCCGGAAGCAGACCGGCGGCTCCCGTGCTGTCCTCGTACCGCACATCGCCCTCGAACAGGTGAGTCACGGTGGCGATGCCCGAGTGTGGATGCAGACCGAAGCCGGACATCGACGTCGCTTCCATGTCGAACAGATCGAGGAAGACGAACGGCTTGAGTACCTCGCCAAGATCGCCGGGACTCATCAGGCGAGTGATCGGCCCGTGGCGCCGCCCACGCGTGCGGTAGAGGATCCTGCTCGGATGCTCTTGGGTCGTCGAATACAGCGTGCTGGATTGGCTCATGTCGAAGCTCCTTTGGCGGCCGCCGCGGCAGCGATGTGGACGGGAGGTCCCGGCCTGGAACCGGTCCCGACGCCCGTCACGCCGCCTTTCGCGACGCCGCTTCACGTGCGCTCTTCAGCGCGTGGACCCACCAGGTCAGCTCGTCCAGCATAGTGACGGCGGTAGGTTCCAGGTGCGGCATGTCGGCAAAGGTCTTGCCCTGCATCAGCATGCCGAAGAAATCCGCGCCGCCGATATGCACGCCCGATCGAGTCGGTGCCATCTGCAGCTCGACGCTGATCAGTCGCAACTGCTCCACCGCGCGCGCGCCGCCGACGCCGCCATAGCCGACATAGGCCGCCGGCTTGCGGTTGAATTCCTTGTAGGCGTAGTCAAGCGCGTTCTTCAGCGCCGCGGGTACGCCGCGATTGTATTCGGCAGTAACGAAAATGAAACCGTCGAGTTCCGCAACCTTCTGCCCCCATCGACGGGCGGCCTCATTCTTCGGTGGCACGTACAGCGGCGAAGCGGGCTCGTCGAAGAACGGCATCGGATAGTCGCGAAGGTCGATGATCTCGACCTCCAGATCGCCGCGGGCGGCGGCGAGGTCGCGGATCCACGCGGCGGGCTTGTCGCCAAAGCGCCCCTCGCG
>JAQGHW010000193.1 GCA_028291505.1 Rhodopila sp.
TATACTGGCTTCTCATATCGAGGACTGGAAGTCAGCGGTGGTGAAACAATCACGGTGAGCTTCACCGTGACCAATACCGGCACACGCGAGGGTGCCGATGTTCCCCAGCTGTATCTGACCGAGGCCACTGGCGATCGGCGTGTTCGACTGCTCGGTTTCGAGCGGATTGTTCTACGACCTGGCGAATCTAAGCGCATCACGGTGACAGCCGATCCACGGCTGATCGCGCGATTTGATGCGCACGAAAACCGCTGGCGCATCGACGGGGGAATTTACCACGTGGCGATCAGTAAGTCCGCCGATAACATGACGTTAACGGCTGAGGCACCGTTGGCACAACGGCACTTCGGCAACTAAAAAATCTCCGGGGGCCAGGGCGGGCCGCACTCATGTGATGGCCGGGTGTGGCGCGACCACCCACGACTTTGCCGCGTGCGCGCACAGAGTTGGCGGCGACTGCTTTACCGCTCTACATCGTCAATAGGTGTTATCAACACGCGATAATAAATAGCGTTTTTCGCTTGGCGGCGCGGAGCACTGGCTTCGCTGCAAGTATTCCGCAGCTGAAATCCGCGCCGGTGAGCGAAAGACGTATTGGACTAAACCGCTCCCCCCGGCACCAGGACTATGGGTATTGAATGCTGTCGGATCGCACCAACGAAACATTCCGGGCGGCCGAGCTCGCCAGGGAGGGGGCGGTTTGAAGGCACTGAGGGTGGCGCTTGCACCTTCGAGCGATCATCATAGTCTGGATTTGACGGTTTGGCCCCTGTTCGGGGACGCCTACGGTCCTCGCGGTACAAGCGCCCTCATCGCCACTTGGGAAGTAGTAGGGCTTTGTACGGTTGTAACGCCGATTTCGGTTCATGATGTATCCGGAACCGGCTGGCAGACTTTGGGTCGCGTGATGCAGTCGATCACCACCATCATGCCGGTGTGGCAGTGCGGACACTCTCGCAGAGACTGTCCGGTCAACGCCTGGAAACCGTCGCGGTAGTCAGCCGGCGGATCTGTTGCCGGTCCGGCCGGGGCCATCCCGAGCAACTCACGGCACAGCGCCAACTTTCGAGCACGATGGCAGTTGCCGAGGAAGCCGAAGTACCGGATGCGGTGAAACCCGTCCGGCAAGACATGGATCAGGAAGCGGCGGATGAACTCCTCGGGCGGGAGGGTCATCGTCTTCTGGCGGTTGTCGTCCCTATAATCCTTCCAGCGGAAACGAACCTCGCCGTCGTCCATGGACACCAGACGGTTGTTGGAGATGGCGACACGGTGGGTATAGCGGCCGACATAATCGAGAACCTGGGCCGGCCCGGCGAAGGGCCGCTTCGCAAAGACCACCCACTTGGTGGTGTGGACCGGCGCCAGGTAGCGCTGGAATGCCGCCGGCTCATGCAGGTGACGATGCGCGGGGAAGAAATTCAGCTCGCCAGCGACGAATGCCTTGTCCAGGTAGTGCAGGAACAATCCCCGAAACAGGCACGACAACACCTGGACCGGTAGAAAGAATCCGGGCCGGCCCGGCATCCAACTCTTGCCGTCAGGCGCGATCCCGCCGCCAGGAACAAGAAAATGCAGATGCGGATGGTGGGTTAGGGCCTGCCCCCAGGTGTGCAGGACACCGGGGAAGCCGATCTCCGCCCCGAGATGCTCCGGATCGGCGGCGATGACGCGCAACGTCTCCGAGGCCGCCCGGAACAGGATGTCGTAGACCACGGTCTGGTTCTGAAACGCGATGACCTCAATCGCCGCCGGCACGGTGAACACGACGTGGAAATACGGCACGTCGAGCAGTTCCGCCTGACGATCCACGAGCCACTGCGCCCGTGCTAGACCCTGGCACTTAGGGCAATTGCGGTTACGACACGAGTTGAAGGAGACGCGTTGATGGCCGCAATCGCCGCAGCGCTCGACGTGACCGCCGAGAGCGGCGGTGCGGCAGCTCTCGATCGCGGCCATGGCGTGCCGCTGTGCCCTCGACAGCGACCCGCCATGCTGATCACGGAAAGCCGGGCCGAAGTGGCGGAACACGTCCGCCACTTCCAGTCCCTCGCGGGGCACGAAACCCGCGTTTCAGGCCGGTACCAGGTCCGGTACGGTTGGCATGAAGACCTCGAGAGATTCCAGCGGGCTGGTGGTGGCGCAGACTTTGCTGGTGGCGATCATGAGATATCGAGCCGTGGTGCCCAGATTGCGATGGCCGAGCAACAACTGGATCGTGCGAAGATCGGTGCCGGCCTCCAGCAGGTGGACAGCGAACGCGTGGCGAAGGGAGTGCGGCGTGACCGGCTTGCCGATGCCGCACTGCTGCCGCACTTCCCGACAGGTGCGATCGATGGTGGATGGCGTGACAGGCTGGCCGGGCCGGTCACCGGGGAACAGCCATTCGCCCGGACGGGTAAGCTTCCAATAGTCCCTGAGGATGGCAAGCAGTTTGGGCGGCAGCATGACATAGCGGTCTTTGCGGCCTTTGCCCTGATCAACCCGGATGACCATGCGCTGGCTATCGATCGCCGCGGGTTTGAGGCGGACTGCTTCGGATATCCGCAGACCGGTCGCATAACAGACGGTCAGGATCACGCGGTGCTTCAGGTTGTTCACGGCGCCCAGAAAGCGCGTGACTTCGTCCTGGCTCATAACGACGGGAAGCTTTTTCGCCTTACGGCTGGTGGGAATATCCTCGACAGCCCATGGCCGCTTGAGGGTGACGGAGTAGAAAAACCGGAGGGCGGAAACCGTGACGATAATTGAGCTGGTCGAGAGACATCTCTCCTGCGTCAGGTGGATCAGATACGTTCGGATCTCAGTTGGTCCGAGATGCTCGGGCGATTTACGAAAATGGCAGGCGAACCCGAAGACTTTTGCGACATACGCACGCTGCGTGTGTGCTGACAGGTGGCGGATCTGCATATCGTTAATGATGCGACGGCGAAGCGGGCTCATGGACAACTCCTGTGCGAGATGGACAGCGCCACATGGCGCCGGCGCATCGGCTCGCGGTTGAGTTGTTAGGCCAGGGCAGGCGTCGCGCAGTCGCAACCAACGAACCCTCTGATATCGAATAGCGAAGTCTAAATCACGGAACTACCGCGAAGCGGTTTAGTCCAATGCCCCTTCCCGCGTGTTGACGTTTATGCTTTCATAGCTTCCTTCTTTCGGCTGCATGATCCGTGATCCCGGGGAAGTGCCGCCGTAGTTCGACCACGGCGGACAGTTCGCCACTTTCCTCGAACACCTGACGGATAGCCTCGACTGTCATCTCGCCAACGCTGAACATGGCGCAAGCGTGGGGGGCGGAAGTCCAACGGGCAAGCAACCCCGCCGAGCCGCTTATGTCAGGCCTCCAGAGTGAGCTAAAGCCGCTTCGCTTCGGCCAACGTCAAGCCTAAAT
>JAQGHW010000197.1 GCA_028291505.1 Rhodopila sp.
CCAGCCTTAAATTACCTGAGGCACCGGAACCTCATCCCCTCGTAAACCGATAGGCAGCAGGGGCATTGTCACGGTAACCGGGTTTGGCAGGCGGCCTGGAGGCGGACGAGACTGGCGGCATGAAGCCATCACTTGACCCTCACTACCGCCATCGGTTCCCCGCCGAGATCATCAGCCACGCGGTCTGGTTGTAGTTCAGCCTGAGCCTACGGGATGTTGAGCTGATCCTCGCTGAGCGTGGCATCGTCGTCTCCTACGAAACGGTGCGACGCTGGTGCAAGAAATTCGCGGCGAGTTTCGCCGACCGCCTGCGACGACGCCGGCCGCGACCAGGCGACAAATGGCACATGGACGAAGTGTTTATCCGGATCCAGGGCGTGCAGCACTATCTAGGCTAGAACTAACGAAACGCCCTGAAATTGACAGTTACGGGACGGATCGGGAACAAGCCGCCCATATTTCCCCGACGGAGCGGGTTTTGGCCGTTCTGCCATCCTTTTTGGCGCCAAGTAGCCTGACGGAAAACACATGATTTCCGCCACGCTCCGGAGGTCCCTCTCGGCGAGAGGTTTTTGCCCTAAAAACTGCACGACAAACCCTGTCGGAATGGTGCACTGTGCGGAAACTCCAATGAGGATGTTTTCCGCACATGCTGGTCGGCTATATGCGGGTCTCGACCGACACCGACCGTCAGGTTCTGGACCTGCAGCGTGACGCGCTCCTCGCCGCGGGCGTCGACGAGCGCCACCTCTTCGAAGATCGGGCCAGCGGGAGCCGCGGCGGTCGCGCTGGCCTGGCCCGCGCCCTTGCTTTCATTCGACCTGGGGACTGTTTGGTGGTGTGGAAGCTGGACCGGCTTGGACGATCGCTTCCGCATCTCCTGACAACTGTGACTGACTTCAAAAAGCGGGGCATCGCGTTTCGTTCGTTGACCGAGCAAATGGACACCACCACCCCGCAGGGGGAATTCCTGTTCCAGATATTCGGCGCCCTCGCGCAATTTGAGCGCGCGCTGATACAGGAACGGGTGCAGGCGGGGCTCGCGGCGGCACGCCGCCGAGGGCGCCGTGGCGGCCGGCCTACGGCGATCGATGCCGAAAAGCTCAGCGCTGTGGTCGCGGCACTGGATGCTGGCGCCACCAAGGCAGCGGTATGCCGCACCTTCGGCATCAAACGCAGCACCTTGCTCGACTCTCTGGCCCGAATGGGATGGTCTGCCGCCCCGAAAGTTCAGGAGGCATGAGTGGCGCGACGACAGCATTTGACCGAAGCCCAAATCGTGGAGCTATTCGATCCGCCGACAGAGCAGCGCGAACTGGTGCGTCATTACATGCTGTCCGACGCCGATCTGACCGCAATCCGGCGCGGCCGTGGCGACCACAACCGGCTTGGTCATGCGCTCATGCTTTGCTATCTGCGTTATCCAGGCCGCCCACTGCGGGCCGGCGAACGTCCGCCGGCACAAATGCTAGAATTTGTTGCTGACCAGATCGGGGTTCTTCCAAATGCACTGGAAAACTATTTAGCCGGTGATCGGAGCCGCCTCTATCATGTCGTGGAGCTGCAGAACAAGTTACGACTTTGTTCCTTCTGCACGAACATCGCCGCGGAATTGACAACTTGGCTGTTGCCACGCGCCGTTGAGGATGAGCGGTTCATTCACTTGGCACAGCTGGTGCTGGAGGAATGTAGACACCGGCGGGTCACCTTGCCGTCGCCGACCGCCCTTGAGCGGCTCTGCGTTGATGTTCGCCACAAGGCCCGGACTGAAGTGCACCGCCGGCTGACGAATGGGCTCTCCACCGAGCAACGCAAGGGCCTCGACGCGCTGACTGGACGCCGTGAGCCAGGTGGCCAAAATTGGCTGACGTGGCTACGACAAATGCCCGAAGCTGCCAAACCAACAGCGATGCTCGGCGTGATCGAGCGACTTGAGCATGTACGTGCCATCGGCATCGAACCCGCTCGCGGCCAACTCATACACCAAGCCCGCCTGGTACAGCTGGCACGTGAGGTCGGGCGTACCACTGTTCAGCATGTTGCCGACTATGAACGCCGGCGGCGCCACGCGACATTGGTGGCCACTGCCTTGGACCTCTCCGCGGGCTTGACCGACCAGGCTATCGATCTGTTCGACCGCTTGGTCGGCGCGATGTTCCGCAAGGCGGAGGGCCGGCATGCGCGCGCTTTTCAAGCTGATGCCCGTGCGATCAACGACAAGGTGCGGGTCTTTGCGCGCGTCGGCGCCGCGCTGGTAGCCGGTCGCGAACAGAAACAGGACGGCTATCAGGCGATTGTCGCGCTGATGTCGTGGGAAAAATTCTGCACGAGTGTCGCCGAGGCGGAGGTGTTGGCGCGTCCGGAAGAATTCGATGCCTACACGAACCTTGGCGAGCATTATGCGGCCGTCCGAAAATGGTCGCTGGCCTTCCTGGAAGCCTTCGCGTTCGAGAGCGTGCCGGCGGCGAGTTCATTGATCCGTGCGATCGAATTTCTGCGTGAGATGAACCGCACTGGGAAGTCTTTATCGAAATCCGCTCCGGTCGGGTTCGTCAGGCCACGTTGGGCCGCACAGGTGATGCCCAACGGCACCATAGACCATCGCTATTATGAGCTCTGCGTGCTGTCGGAATTGCGGGATCGCTTGCGCGCAGGCGACGTGTGGGTAACCGGCAGCCGGCAATATCGCTCTTTCGAAGACCGGCTGATATCCAAGGAGGCGATGGAAAAACTCCAGCAAGATGGAATTCTGCCCGTCGCGGTTGAGCTGGATTTTGAGCAATTCATCGAAGCCAGACGCATCAAGCTGCACAGAAGACTCACCGCGGTCGATGCGCGTGCCACGGAGGGCGAGCTGCCGGATGTCACGCTTACCAAAGGTGTGCTCAAGATATCGCCGATCGAGAAATCCACGCCGCCGGAGGCCGAGGCCCTGGCCGCCCGCCTCTATGCCATGCTGCCCCGCATCCGCATCACCGACCTGCTGGCGGAGGTGGCGACCTGGACCCAATTCCCTGACTGCTTCACGCACTTGCGCAGCGGCGAGACGGCCGGCGATGGCCGCATTTTGATGGCGGGATTGCTGGCCGATGGGCTCAACCTCGGCCTGACCCGCATGGCCGAGGCGTGCAGCATCGCCAGTCTTGGGCAACTTGCCTGGATGTCCGATTGGCACATCCGGGAGGAAACCTACCTTCTGGCGCTTCGCTGCCTGGTCAACCAGCAGCAGCGGGAACCCTTCGCCGCACATTTTGGTAGCGGCGTCGCATCGTCGTCAGACGGTCAATTCTTCCAGGCCGCAGGGTTCGGCCGCGACGCGGGCGACCTCAATGCTCATTACGGCCAAAAGCCTGGGTTCAAAATCTACACCCACCTGTCAGACCGCTACGGCCCGTTCTTCACCAAAGTGATCGCGGCCACAGCCAGCGAGGCGCTGCACGTGCTGGACGCGCTGCTCTATCACCAAAGCGAGGTCACTTTGGGCAAGCACCACACCGATGGTGGCGGGGATTCCGATCATGTGTTTGCCCTCTGCGCGATGGTCGGCTTGCAATTCGCCCCACGCATCCCGGACCTGAAGAACCGACGCCTCTACAGTTTTGGCAAGCCATCAGCATACCCAGCACTGGAGCCGATGATTGCCGGCCGCATCAATGTCGCGCTCATCCGTGCCCATTGGTCGGAGATCCTGCGCGTGATTGCGTCGATCTGCACCGGCACCGTGACGGCATCTCTTATCATGCGGCAGCTCGCCTCCCATCCGCGGCAGAATGGTGTGGCTGCGGCCCTGCGCGAGCTTGGTCGACTGGAGCGCACGCTGTTCACCTTGGACTGGATCGACGATCCTGAGCTGCGGCGTACGACCGGTCAGGAACTCAACAAGGGCGAGGCCCGCAACAGCCTCGCGCGTGCCGTGTTTATCCATCGCCTCGGCGAAATCCGCGACCGCACCTATGAGAACCAGCAGCATCGCGCGTCCGGCCTGAATTTGCTCGTCACAGCGATCATCCTATGGAACACGCGATATCTTGCGAGTGCAGTCGCTGCCCTACGTCAGTTTGAGGATGTGCCGGATCACCTGCTGGCTCACCTCTCGCCGCTCGGCTGGGAGCACGTCAACCTGACTGGCGATTATGTTTGGGGAGGCCAGCAGAGCGTGTCGGAAAACAGTGTCGGATTGAGGCCGCTGCGCGCCGCACCGAAGCTCAACAGAAAGGCCGCTTGATGTTCCCGATTCGTCCCATAACCGTCAAATTCGCGGCGTTCCGTTAGTTCTGGCCTGCCTGCCCGTTCCCGGAGAGCCCCGAGGGCTCGGCCGAAGCCCTCGCCGCGCGTCACCGCGCCATGCTGTTGTTGGGATTCGGCGCCGGGCTGCGGCGCTCGGAACTGGTGGCACTCACCGTCGGCGACGTCGCCATCGTCGCACAGCGCGGCCTGACCGTGTTCGTCGCCCGCGCCAAGTCGGACCAGCAGGGCGAAGGCCGGCTGATCGCCATCCATGCCAACCCCAAAGAGCCGGATTTCTGCCCGGTCGTGGCGTTCCAGCGCTGGCTCGCAATGCGGGCGGCCGGGCCGGATTGGGCGCCGCCGGCGGGCGCTGCGGTCGAGCCCTGGCGGCAGGGCCGGCCGCTGTTCTGCGGCATCGGCAAGGCCGGCACCCTCAAGGGCAAGCCGATGGCCGACCTGGTGGTCGCACGGCTGCTGAAGAAGGCCGCGCTGCAGGCCGGGCTCGACCCCGCTTGCTTCTCCGGCCATTTGCTGCGCCGCGGCCTGCTGACCGATGCCGGCGACCGGCAGGAGAATCTGCGCGACGTGATGCGGCAATCGCGCCATGTCAAGGTCGAGACCGCGCTCGGCTACATGGCGGACTCCGAGATCTGGCAGAACAATATCACCGCAGGCGTCTTAGCCCGGTCTGTTACTCGCCGCGGCCGTGAACGGATCACCTCAGGGCTCGCGCCAACAGGATTCTGCAACTGCGCCGCGCGACACCGTACACTGACCGCCGGCGCCGCGCGGACATCATCGCGGACCGCCACCGGTCCGGCACCGAGGGTTTGATGGATGCGCGACCGCATGACCGACGGCATCCCGGCTGACGCCGGCTTCACATTCCAGAACCTGCCGGCGGTGA
>JAQGHW010000217.1 GCA_028291505.1 Rhodopila sp.
CGCTGAAGTTGACGGAGGTGGTCAAGAGCGGGGTGTATGGTGTGATGGGGGGCGGGACTGGAGCCGTCCAGGTTGGCAACAAGATCTGGGTGAGTTCGTTCCGGGCTGACCGGATCGGGATTTTCCCGGCTAAGTAGAGGTTGGGTTGTGCGTGATGGCGGGCGTCCCTGTGGGGTTTGGGGGGCTCGCCATTTGTTTGGATTGGGGGGCGATCCCCGGCGTCCTGGGGGTGCTTCCTTGGTTGTTGCCGCGCGGGGGTACTTCGTTGGTTGTTGCCGCGCGGATGGACCGCGTCTTAACACTGAGGACGAGCGAGGGCCACGGTGGGCCACGGAGAATAGCGGCGGCGGGCGAATTAGCCCTCGCTGTGAGCGGGTCTATCGGATTGTGATACGATCACGGTCCGATTGACCGGTCTGCTCATTCCAGCACGTGCCACGACAGGTGGCGCGGACAGGCCTGGCCATGACGGTGTGGGAACGATTTTCCATCACTTTTCCTTATGCCTATCAAGCCATGCCCGGCCGTGACATAAGTCAAAGCCCGGGCATGACGCGCTCGGGGTATGACACAACTCACGCATGGCCGTGACACAGCTTGGTTAAGCGAAGACGAGGTCTAGGTTTCCCTTGGGGGCCATACTGGTGGGTGATAGCCGAGGGGAACGGATGGGCGGGACCAGTGGGGGGGCGTTTCGGATAATTGGACTGCGGGCCTCAGGTGGCGCAGTTGGCCGGAGGGCGTTTCGGTGGTCATTGACCAACGATCGAGTTCCTCATTGGTGAATTCGGCTGGGATGTTGGTCAGGGCCGCGGCGGGGACCTCGCCCAGGTCGACGATCCACTTTCCTACCTGGGCCAGCGAGATGCGCACCAGCCAACTGCCGCCTTGTTCGGCTCGGCGTTGCAGGGCGATCATCGTTCCGGTGGCCATCAGATAACCGGTGCAGTAATCGATCGCCGAGACGGGATAGAACTGCGGGCCCGGCGTCTTGCCCGGGACGACCTCGGCCTGGCGGGCGGTGATGCCGCTGACGGTCTGGACGACGGTGTCGAAGCCTCGGCGGGAGGCCCAGGGACCGGTGTGGCCGAACGCGCATAGTGAGACGTAGACCAGGCCGGGGCGGATCTCGGTCAGTTCTTCGGGGGAAAGACCGCGGGCGCCCAGCGTGCCGGGGCGGTAGCCTTGGGAGAATACGTCGGCCTGGCGCACCAGATCACGCAGCGTATCGACATTCTGTTGCTCGCGCAGATCGAGATGGGTGGACAGTTTGCCGTGGCCGGTGTCGAACTCCTGGTAGCCGAGATTGGGCAGGTGTGCGGCGGAAATTTTCAGCACGTCGGCGCCGTGTTCGGCCAGGGTGCGGGCGCAGGTTGGGCCGGCGAGGACTCGGGTTACGTCGACGACCCGGATGCCGGATAAGGGGCGGTTGCCGGGGGGTAGCGGTTCGGGGGCGCTGTCGCCGATGCGGATGATCTCCATCAGCGGCAGGGCGGCGATGGCGGCGGCCTGGGGATGGTCGGCCCACTCCGCTCGGGAGCGCACCATTCCGCCGGCGCCCTTGTTGGCGATGATGGCTTCCTCGAGGTCGAGGGCGTTCCAGGTTGCCACTGCGCGGGTAACGGATTCGCGGTTTTCCTCGCAGCCGAGGACCTTCAGGGCGACGGCGCGATGGTTGGGGAAGTTGGCGTGGATGTAGCTCCAGCGGCCGTCCTTGGTTGGGTAGACGCCCATGATCGGATTGCGGCCGGCGGAGACGTGGCCGTCGCCGACTTTCAGGTAGTGGGCGCTGCGGAGGGAGGCGGTGGCCTGGCGGACGTCGACGGCGACGCTTTGGCGGCGACCGGTGCGCTGTTCCCACAAGTCGGCGACGGCCAGGCCGGTGGCGGCGAGGGTTGCCGCGCCCGCCACGCCGATGCGGAACGGGGTGGGCAGGATCGGGTCGGTGCCGCCGGTAAAGGTTACCGCGGCCGCGTGGCTGGGGGACAAGCCGGTACTGGGCAGGATGGTGCTTAGGGCGTTGTGCGGCATGGTCGTCGTCTCCCCGTCTTATGGTTGTCCGTATTGTGATGATCGGGGGGATCATGGCGCAGTTCGGCGCGGGCGGAAACTGGCTTGTATATGCACAGTCGTGGATCAGCGGGCCGAGCCCGGTGATGACATGTGGGGGCCGTTGGTTCCACAAGGGGCTATCGCTGTCGAACGGGAGGTGGGGCAATGAGCCGGTGGCCGAGCGTCTATGATTGGCTTTATGCGGTGAAGACTTTCGCCGCGGCGATGCTCGCGCTTTATGTCGGCATGGCGATGGACCTGGAACGGCCGTACTGGGCGATGGCTACGGTCTATATCGTGTCGCAGCCACTGACCGGATCTTTGCGGTCAAAGGCGGTGTTCCGGATGATCGGCACGCTGCTGGGGGCGACGGCGACGGTGGTGCTGGTGCCGAACCTGGTGGATGCGCCCGAACTGCTGAGTGCGGCGCTGGCGCTGTGGGTCGGGTTGTGCCTGTATCTCGCACTGCTTGACCGCACGCCACGCAGCTATCTTTTCCTGCTGGCGGGCTATACCGCCGCGCTGATCGGGTTCCCGGCCGTCACCACGCCGGATACGATCTGGGACGTCGCGCTGTCCCGGGTGGAGGAGATCGGGCTGGGGATCCTGTGCAGCACCGTCATCGGCACCGTGGTGTTCCCTCGCCCGCTGGGACCGGTGCTGAGCGCGCGCATCCTGGCCTGGGTTGGCAACGCGTTCAGCTGGACCGAGGAATTGCTGGGTGAGGGCGAGAATCCGGACAACCGGGCGTCGCATATCCGGCTGGCGGCGGATGCGGTCGAACTGCGGATGCTGGCGTCGCAACTGGCCTACGACACGTCGATCATGCAGTCGGCGACGCGGTGGGTTGATGAAACGCAGCGGCGCATGGTGATCCTGTTGCCGTTGCTGTCCTCGATCGGCGACCGGTTGGCGGCGTTGCGGGCGGCGGATGGGATCACCCCGGGGCTGGAGCGGCTGTTGGCGGAGTTGCAGGTGTGGGTGCGGGCGGGAGCGCCGCCGCCGCGGAGCGAGGCTGAGCGGCTGCAGGCGGAGATCGCGCGTTGCGAGGCGGAGACCGATCCGCGGGCCGGGTGGAACGAGGTGATGCGCGACAGCCTGCTGCTGCGGCTGGGCGAACTGGTCGCCGTGCGGCAGGACATGCGCGATCTTCGCCGGCACATCGAAAACGGCGGCGGGGCGTTGAAGACTCCGCTGCTGGTGCAAACCCGGGTTTCGGAGCAGTTGCACCGCGATCATGGCATGGCGCTGCTGTCGGCGCTGGCGGCGGTGCTGACGATCGGGGTGTTGTGCGCATTCTGGATCGCCACCGGGTGGGCGGCCGGCGGCGGCGCGGCGGCACTGGCGGCGGCGGCGTGCTGTCTGTTCGCCGCATTGGACGACCCTGCCCCGGCGCTGAAGCAGTTCCTGGCCAGCGCGGTGCTGGCGGTGGTGTCCGTCGGCATCGGGCTGTTCGCCATCCTGCCGGTTGTGCATGATTTTGAGATATTGATGCTGGTGCTGGCGGCGTTCTTCGTGCCGGTGGGGTTGCTGACCGCGTTGCCGGCGACGCAGCCGTTGGGCACGGCGCTGGGGTTCCTGGTTGCGACGCTGCTCAGCCTGCAAAGTAGCTATGCGGCTGACTTCGTGAGCTATGCTGATGGCAGTTTCGCGGCTCTGCTGGGGCTCGCGTGTGCTGCGGTCGTGACCTCGCTGATGCGCTCGGTTGGTGCGGAATGGAGTGCTCGGCGGTTGCTGCGGGCTGGATGGCGGGACCTGGCGGCGATCGCGGGCGGGCAGACGCAGCGGCAGCGCGACGCGTTGATGGGGCTGCTGCTTGACCGGCTTGGGCTGCTGGTGCCGAGGCTGGCGGCGGTTGGCGAGGGCAACGACCTGGCGGCGGTGGATGCGCTGACGGATTTGCGCATCGGCATCAACATGGTCGATCTGCAGCGCGATCGTGAGGCGCTGCCGCCGCCGGTGCGCGGGGTGGTGGACAAGGTGTTGTCCGGTACGGCGGCGCGGTTCGCGGAGCAGGCGGTGACGGGGCGGGAGCGCAGGCCGCCGGCGATGCTGCTGCGCGAGATAGACCGGGCGCTGGATGTTGCGGTGGCGCTGCCGGGGCCGAAGGGTCGCGACCTGCTGCTGCAACTGGTGGGCATCCGTCGCGGATTGTTCGCCGACGCCGCGGCTTACCGGCCGGGGCGGCTGGCGGATGACGTGTCTCCGGTAGGGGCGGCATGATCGGCGAGATCGATGTCTATGGGGTGTTCGTCCCTATCCTGCTGATGTGGGGCTTGATTGCGCTGGCGCTTACCGCGGTACTGCGGCGCATCCTGGCCTATATTGGCTTCTACCGGCTGGTCTGGCACCGTCCATTGGTGGACCTGTCGCTGCTGATTATCGTCCTGGCGGTGGTTACCGCCGTTGTGCCCAAGTGGATCGCCCCATGAAACCCTTCCTGCGACGGATTGCATTTAACTCTGGCCGGCCGGTGTTGACGCTGCTGATCGTCGCCGTGGCACTGATCGCCGGGCGTGGGCTGTGGTCTTATTATATGGAAGCGCCGTGGACTCGGGACGGCCGGGTGCGGGCGGACGTGGTGACGATCGCGCCGGATGTGTCCGGGCTGGTTACCGAGGTGCTGGTGCGGGACAACCAGACGGTGAAGCGCGGCGATCTGCTGTTCCGGATTGATCCGGATCGGTTTGAGCTGGCGCTGGCGCAGGCCGATGCGGCGGTGGACGCCAGGAAGGCACAGATGGACGAGGCGGCGCGCGAGGCGGCGCGGTATGAGCGGCTGAACCAGCTTTCGGTGTCGCAGGAGAATCAGGAGCAGCGGCTGAGCACCTCGGAGGCGGCCGCGGCGGCGTACCGGCAGGCGGTGGCGGATCGAGCGGTGGCGCAGCTGAATCTGCGGCGGTCGGCGGTGACGAGCCCGGTGGATGGGACGGTGACCAACGTGGCGCTGGAGCCGGGCGATTATGTGACCACCGGGAAAGGCGTTATGGCGCTGGTGGATAGCGCGACGCTGCGGGTGGAAGGGTATTTCGAGGAGACCAAGCTGCCTCGGATCCACAAGGGCGATCGGGTTGAGGTGCGGTTGATGGGGGAGCGGCAGGTGGTGACCGGGCATGTCGAGAGCATTGCCGCTGGAATTGCGGACCGGGAGCGGACGGACAGTCCGGATCTGCTGGCGAACATCAATCCTACGTTCAACTGGGTGCGGCTGGCGCAGCGTGTACCGGTGCGTGTAAAGCCGGACAATGTGCCTGCGGGGGTGGAATTGGTGGTTGGGCGGACTGCGACGGTTTCGGTGGAGCCCGGGACGGCGGGTGGGCGCTGAATCGGGGGTTGCGTTACTATGGTATGCTCCGGTGGGTCAGTCGCGAAGTTTTTTGTCTCGACAGAAACAGTTTTAGCTATCAAATGTTGTCATGATCGCATCGAGGCAGTAGAACCGGTGGACATGAAGCGAAGCCCCTATGACCTGATCGTGTTGCGGGAACGAGCGGAGCTCTGGCGGGCCGAAGCGGCTGCCGCGAAGTTCGAGGCCATGCGCGTTTTCTGCCTGACTGAGGCGAATCAATGCGAGCACCGGGTTCATATTTCGCTTACGACGCCGGTGATCCGTGAGATTATGGACAATCCGGGGACGCCTGCCGGCCCCGGGTAGAGGCGGCCTGGCCACTGGGACTGGTGGGTTGTTTTGGTGGAGCTATTGCGGTCGGTCAAATTTGCGTTCGGAATGTTTTGATATCGAGATATATTGATGGATGATGCCAGTCGGAAGACTCGGGCTCTTGCTTCAGATGATTTCAAAGCCACGGCCTCTGATTACCTTGGGCGGTTTCGTGAGATCGTCTGCGATCCGCTCAACCTGCTGATCGAGCGCGACCCGCGGGCCGGCATGGTGACGGATGAATGGGTCTGCCTTCACAATGGTAACCTGGTACCGTCCAGTGGACCATTCGCCTACTACGGCGACTTCAGCCAGATCCTGATCATCAATCGCGGCGTTCACGAACCGGTGGAAGAATTCGTGTTCCAGGAGGTGTTGAAGAGGCTTCCGTCCGCACCCGCGATGCTGGAACTTGGGGCCTATTGGGCGCACTACTCTATGTGGTTGAAGCGGCGCTTCCCTGACGCCACGACGTTCATGGTGGAGCCCGACGCGGTTGCGATCAATGTCGGGCGCGGCAATTTCGAGCGCAATGGCTTCAAAGGGACTTTCATCCAGGACTTCGTGGACACCGGCCGGTTTGAGGTCGATCGTTTCATGCGGGAACGGCCGGCATTGCAGCTTGATATCCTGCATGTGGACATCCAGTCGTACGAGGTGCGGATGCTGGAAGGCTGCACCGAAACACTTGCGACCGATCGGGTGGACCATGTGTTTATCTCGACGCACAGCCAGGCGATTCATGACACGGTGATCGGCCGGCTGGAAGAACTTGGCATGCGTGTTGAAGTATCGTCGCGGTTCGATACCGGCACCACATCTTACGATGGATTTGTCTTTGCTTCGCGCAAGGCGCTGTTGCCAGTGTTCGAAGGCTTTGCGCCGATCGCGCTGTGCGACATTCTGACTGGCCGCGCGGATGACCACGTCGACTTCCTGGTGAGGACCCGAGCAGGGCGCAGCTGAGGGCGTACGGCGTGGGTTGTTTCTTCAGTGGTTCGGGCTGGGCGCCGGCGATCGGGACGGTTGGGCGCGGGGGTCGGCGTCCGGTGGCTGTGGGGCGACCGACTGCCCTGCCCCGAGCAATACGACTTTGCCGGATCGCCACAATTCGGCGTTGACATGATCCTGGTCGGAGCAGCGTAGTTGGTGGGGAATGTCTGCAGGCTGTCCGGCGCGGAGGGCCTGCAGCATCCGGCGGCGCACCATCTCGGTTGAAGCGAAACTTTGGGTGTGCAGCCATTCCAGTTCTGGGGTTGTTCCAGTAAAGATTGAGGAGAAATGGCCGCTGAGTTCAAGTTGTTCGGCGGCGGAACCGATAATCCAGCTTTTGGTGTCTGCGTCCGGCAGCAGGTTGTCGAAGCGGGCGGAGGCTGGCCAGAACGGCTCGTTCATGGCGAATTCGGCGCGCCTGGTCTCGGCGAGAAAATGGCGCAACGCCATTACGGAAACGGCACGTTGACCTGCCTCCGCGGCGACCCGGGCCAGGGTCAATACGCGTGCGAAGGTGGTGGTGCGCTGATTAAGGGCAAGCAGGCCACGCCAGGAGAAATCGAGGGCGGCGCAGCGCAGCGGCAGCGGATTGCCGGGCGAGCGCCAGACTGAGAATGCCGCCAGACAGTCCAGATAATCGGGGTCGAGGTCTTTGCCAAGTAGATCGGCGAAGGCGGGGGCACAGCATAGTTGCCGCAGGGGCTGCAGTGCCTGTTCGCGGGCGCGGTCGTCTGGCGTCCATTTGGGCAGGTTTTCGACCAGCCAGCCTTCGCGGGCCATCTCCGCGGCTCGGTCGGGCTTTGCCGCGAACAGGTTGAGCTCGTATGCATCCAGGTGGTCGTCGAGGTGCGGCACGAGGACGGGGGCGCCGGGCAACAGGCGGAAGAGATTGTAACCGAGCGCCTTCAGGGTGCTGCGGGGTGTGGGCTGGTTCGGGGCTTCGTTGCTTACCTCAAACATGATGAGAGGAGAGTGTCTTGCGAAGAAGGTCTTGCCGCCGCGCAGGATGGCGTTCTCCTCACCCTCGGCGTCGATTTTGACGAGATCGGGAGAGGTCCAGTCTCGTTCCTGGTCTTCGTCGTCGAGGCAGGTGATCTTGACGCTCTCGCCGGCGCTGTCGGGGGACAGCTGGTTCAATTCGCTGGAGGTGCCGTGAGCGAGGTTGCCCACGCCCGTATGGTCGGACATTGCCGCCCGGGTAACGACGAGGTTGGCCGCGTTGTTGATAATTCGGTTGCGGGCCAGCAGTGCACACGTGTCCGCAGCCGGTTCATAGGCGAAGACGTGACCGTCCGGTGCGACGAGGCGCGCCATGGGTATACTGTAGATGCCGAGATTGGCGCCGATGTCGATCGCGGTCATGCCTGGCTTCAGCCAGTGTGCCACGAATTCGGCTTCCTTCTCGAACCATCTTTCTTGTTCCAGAACGACGTAGGTGGTGATGGCCTGCAGCGACGGGGGCACCAAGAGCCTGGTTCCGTCGGAAAGGCGGACGCACAGTTCGTTGCCGCGTTCGCAGGCGCACCAGGTTTGCCAGGCGGTGCGGTAGACGGCCTCGATCTTCCGCGCGAAGGCGGGTGCGTCGCACAGGTTTGAGGCTGCCATACGGGGGCGCAAGTGGTGGCGCAGTGCTTGTAAGCGGATAGGGTCCGCGGCGAGTTCGGCGGCGATTCGGATGTAGTCATCGTGATCGTGCGCGATGAGGCCGGTGCACCCGATCCCGGTGAGCAGACTGGCGCCGACGCGGCTACGGTGGCTGTCGCCCAGCAAGGTGACCACGGGAACGCCCATCCACAGGGTCTCGCATGTCGTGGTGGTGCCGTTGTAGGGGAATGGGTCGAGGGCGATGTCGACGTGGCGATAGGCGGCGAGTTGGTCGGCGGCGTGTTTGCTGGCGCCGAGCAGGATGACGCGATCCGTTGCTATGCCGTGCTGGTTGAGGCGCGCCATTATTTGGGTTTTTGGTTCCTGTTCCTGGAAGCGCGCGCTTTTGAGCAGTAGTTTTGCGTTTGGTACGGTGGCGAGCAATTGGGCCCATACCTGGAGGGTCGTGTCGGAGAGTTTCGCGAGATTGTTGAATGATCCGAAAGTAATGAATCCGGCATCCGCGAAGGGAGCCGGTTCAGGCGCATCGTCCGGCGGTTGGTAACAGAGGAAACCTCCGTCGATCCGGAGCAATGTTTCGGGAGCAAGTTTGTCTGCTTCACCAGGCGGGTCGGTGATTGCGTCTATCATGCGGTAGTCGATGCTGGCCAGGCCGGTGGTGTTTGGGTAAC
>JAQGHW010000222.1 GCA_028291505.1 Rhodopila sp.
CCGGCCCGGGCCGGCTGTTCCTCTATACCAAAGCCGATCTGATCCTGGGCATCGGCACCGGCCTGAACCGCCATCCGCTGACCACGCCGCCGCTACCCAAGGGTGTGCCGATCATTCACGCCACCAATGACACCCGCGATCTGCACAAACAGCACCAGACCGAGGTTGCGCTGCTGGGCGATGCCAAACTCGTCCTCGCCCAGCTGGTGGAAGCGGTGAAGGACCGGCTCGGCGGCAGGCTGCCGAATGCATCTCCCGCGGCCGAGATCGCCGCGGAACGCGCCGCATGGCTGGCACGGTGGGAGGCAAAGCTGCGGTCGAAGGAAAGCCCGATCACGCCCTATCACGTCATGTCGGAGTTCATCCGCGTGGTTGATCCGGCGGGCGCGATCGTAACCCATGACTCCGGCAGCCCGCGTGACCAGTTGTTGCCGTTCTATCGTGCGACGCGGCCACGCGGGTATCTGGGGTGGGGAAAGTCGCACCAGTTGGGCACCGGTCTCGGTCTCACGATCGGCGCCAAGGTCGCCGCGCCGGACAAGTTCTGTGTCAACTTCATGGGCGACGCGGCCTTCGGCATGACCGGGCTCGATATCGAAACCGCCGTCCGCGCCTCCATACCGTCACTGACCATCGTGCTGAACAACAACACGATGGCGATCGAAATTCCGCACATGAAACGGTCGCACGAGATGCACAAATCCCGCGATCTGGGCGGCAATTTCGCCGACACGGCCCGGTCGCTGGGCGCGTGGAGTGAGCGGGTGGCCGACCCCGGCGATGTCGCCGCCGCCATCCTGCGTGCCAGGCGGGCCACGGAGGATGGCCGCACCTGTCTGCTCGAATTCGTTACCAGCGCGGAGACCGCGTTCTCCCACCGGAACGGCGCCACGGCGTAAGCAGTGGGGCGGAAGATCGCAGCCTTCCCGCACCGCCCCAACAACAGTCGTCCTGCTCGGATTCTGAATTCCGGGCAGGGCACTGCGTTATGCTTGCAAGTTGTCCCGTAGCGTCCGGCCTTCATACCGTGTCCGCACCAACCCCCGCCGCTGCAGCTCCGGAACGACGCCGCGACTGAACTGCTCGAAGCAGCCAGGGAAGGTGGTCGGCGTCAGCACGAAACCGTCACAGCCACCGCTGTCGAACATCGCCTGCAACTGGTCCGCGATGTCGGCTTGTGTGCCGATCACCTGCGGGCATAGCTCGCTGACGGCAAATCGCCTGGCCGCCTCGCCCAGGGTCAGGCCCTCGGAGCGTGTGCCCTGCAGGATGACGTCGAACGATCCGCGTGAGCCCTCGCTGGTTTCCACATCCCGCAGCGGCTGATGCAGTGGATAATGCGATAGGTCGGTACCGATATGGGCTGAGATCAGCGCCAGACCGAGTTCAGGGTCGACGAGGTCGTTCAGGAAGGCGGCCTTCTCTTCGGCGATGGCGCGGGTCTCGCCAATGATCGGATCGACCGAAACCAGGATCTGGCACGCCTCCGGACGGCGTCCGCGCGCGTCCATGCGTGCGTGAATGTCGGCACGAAACGCCTGCATGTCGGGGATGGAATGCTGCAGCGTAAAGATGATCTCGGCCCAGCGTGCCGCGAAGTCTCGCCCGCGGGGGGAGCTACCGGCCTGCATCAGCACCGGCCAGCCCTGCACGGTCCGTGGCACCGTCAACGGTCCACGCGTCTTGACGTATTTGCCGGCATAGTCGACGCGATGCACTTTGGTTGGGTCGGCGAAGCGACCGGATGCTTTGTCGATGATCAGCGCATCCGCCTCCCAACTGTCCCACAGCCTGGTGCAGGCCTCCACCACCTCATCCGCGACGTCGTAACGTTCGTCGCGCGGGATCGGCTCCAGGCCGAAATTCGCCCATTGCGGGCTGCTGGACGTGGTGACGATGTTCCACGCCATGCGGCCGCCGCTCAGATGGTCCATGGTGGCGAACGTGCGTGCCGTCTGGAAGGCGTGCACGAAACTGGAGGAGACCGAACCACCCAACCCGATATGTTTCGTCACGCGCGCCATCTGGGCCAGCATCGGCATGGGATCCAGCAGACCCATCTGGCCGCCGCGCGACAGCACGGTCTCGTAGCTGCCTTTGTAGAAATCCATCAGCGCAAGGATGTCGGCAAAGAACAGCGCGTCAAAGAACCCGCCCTCCAGCACGCGGGCGATGTGCTCGTAGTATTCCGGAGTCAGAAACGAGTTGTCAGTCTCCGGATGGCGCCACATGCCGTGGTGATGGGCGGTCGGACCGGAGAGCAGAAAGGCAACCAGACGCATGCGTCGACGGGTCATTGAGCGAACCTCACGGTGATACGAGAGGTTCCAGCAATCGGCATGCCACGCACTGCCGACCGTGATCAGGGGTGCGGCGTCACGTGCCCGCCAGCGTGGATCCAAGGTCAAGGCCGCGACAAACCTACCTCGCTCGCCAGCGGTCACTGGCGCATGGCACGGCGATTGCCTGCATGATCATGCCCTGAGCCAACCCAGTCTACTCGGTGCGGGTTTCCCATCAAGCCAACCAGGAGTGCGCCATGACCCTTCGCCCCACACGACGAGGCTTAGCGGCGGGAGCCGCCGTCCTGCCCGCCGGTTTCTTCATCGGCACTTCCGAAGCGCAGACGTCCGCCGCCAGTACGTTGGAGCGGGTGGCTAACAGCAAGCAGTTACGCATGGCCGTGGTTTCGGGCAGCCCGCCCTACTTCAAGAAGGACCTTGCGACCGGCGCGTGGACGGGAGCCGCGGTCGAGATGGCCAAGGGCATCGCCGGCGTCTGGAATGCCGAGGTTGTCTTCATCGAATCGACATTCGGCAACTCGGTGCTCGATCTCCAGTCCAACAAGATCGACATCGCCTTCGCACTCAATCCGACACCGCAGCGTGCGCTGGCGATCGGCTTCACCCGCCCCTATATCGTCGCCCCGTTCGGCTGCCTCGCCAGGGCCGGTTTCGCGCCGACGACCTGGGGTGACCTGAACAAGCCCGACGTCCGGATCGCGTTCGACCTGGGGTCGCTGCACGAAACATGTGCCCGTCGTTTTGCCCCGAAGGCGCAACTCACCGGCTACAAAAGCATCGACGAGTGTATCCTCGCGCTGCAATCCGGCCGTGTCGACGCGGAAGTCATCGCCGCCACGATCGGCCTGAGCACCGTCGGCAAGAACCCAAGTCTCGGCCCGTATCATTTGCTGAATACACCGACGGTTTCGTTGCCGAGTTGCTATGGCATCCAGCGGGAGCCGGACACGCGCTTCGCGGAGGTCGTCAATGCGTGGATCGACTTCAATCGAGGGATCGGCACGATCCGTGAGCAGATGATCGCTGGTCTCGCATTGAACGGGGTAACGCCGGAACAGGTGCCGGCGGAGCTGAGTTTCTGACCGGCACGGAGTTGGCGTATTCGTACACGCCAGCCGCCGCCCCGGCCCTGAACCAGATGTTTCAGTCCGGATGCCAGAACGACGTCAAGGCCGCCTGAGTAATAAAACGACCAGACCCGAGACTTGGCGCAATGGTATTCACGCAACATAGTCTCCGCAAGTCATCAAACGCCGAATGCCCCCGCAACGCTCCAAACAGCAAGAAGGCCGGGAATGGACCCGGCCTTCTTGCAATTCGTCTGAGGGATCGTCGCTTCCGCGACGGTTTGCCCCTTTAGAGCTGGCCGGTCTGCTGCATCCGGGTGGCGGCCGCATCCCCGGCAACCGTGCTGCCGTTATGGAAAACGGCGGCGTTGGCAACGGGAACAATGGCGGCGCTCAGGCTCAGGGCTGCGAAAGCGGCAAGGATCAGGTTCTTCATCGGAATTCTCCATCTTTGGTCGGGCGAGATGTCCGGCTTCGATGAATGATAGATGGGCGCCCGCAGGGTGAATGAGAATGCTGCACCGCAGCATGA
>JAQGHW010000254.1 GCA_028291505.1 Rhodopila sp.
CAGCAGGCCGGTCACGCAGGCCTGCGCGCCGAACACGAAATACGTCGCCAGAGCCGCTGCCACGTGCGGCAATCCCGGCAGCCAGGGCTGGTCGGCGGAAAGGCCAGAACCACCCGTCAGGGCGCGAACAGTACGCATGGATCAGTTCCCTACTTCAGCAGATAGATTCTCATGGAAGTTCAGTCCGGCGGTCGTTTCATGCACGACACCGGCACGAATCACGTAGTCGCCGAAGCGCTCGTCACCCTTCCGCTCTTTCGCGTAAGACGCGAACAATGGCGACAGGGCGGCCACGATCGCATCGCCGTCGACATCGCGGCGATGCAGCTTGTTCAGCCGCACGCCTTCGTGGGCGCCCCCAAGATACAGGTTGTAGATACCCGGGGTCCGCCCGACCAACCCGATCTCCGACACGTACGGCCTGGCACAGCCATTCGGGCAACCGGTCATGCGGATGGTGATCTCGTCCTCGCGCAACCCGAAACGGTCCAGTTCATCCTCCAGCCGGGTCACCAGATCGGGCAAATAACGTTCGCTCTCCGCCAGGGCCAGCCCGCAGGTCGGCAGCGCAACGCAGGCCATCGCGCTGCGCCGCAGTCCGCTGACCGGCTGATCCAATCCATGCGTCGCGAGCAGCGCCTCGACGTCCGGGCGCGAGGCCGGCGGAATATCGGCCAGCACCAGGTTCTGGTTCGCGGTCATCACGAACCGCCCAACCCCCAGTTCGGCGATCGCATGCAGTCCGGTCAGCATCCGTCCGCGGATGCGGCCGTTCTCAACGAACAACGTGAAGTGCGCGGTACCATCCTCTTCCTGCGCCCAACCGAGCCGGTCACCGGTTGAGGTGAACGAGTAGGGGCGCGCCGGTTCCAGCTTGACCGTCAGCCGGTCACTCAGCAACGCAACGAAACGATCCAGCCCCATTGCGTCGATGGTGTACTTCAGACGGGCATGCTTACGGTTGGAACGATCGCCATGGTCGCGCTGGACCGTAACGACTTTCTCGGCCACATCGATTGCGTCCCGCGGCTTACAGAAGCCGATCACGTCGCCGGTGCGTGGATAGGTCTCCGGCTCGCCATGGGTCATCCCCATACCGCCGCCAACCGATACATTGTAGCCGATGATCTTCCCGCGTTGCACGATCGCGATGAACCCGAGGTCGTGGGCGAACACATCGACGTCGTTGTGCGGCGGCAGTGCGATGGCGATCTTGAACTTTCGTGGCAAATAGGTGCGCCCGAGGATGGGTTCATCTTCCTCGACGCCGCCGGCCACCTTTTCTTCGCCGAGCCAGATTTCGTGCCAGGCTCGGGTGTGCGGCAGCAGGTGGGTGGAGATGTCCCGCGCCAGCGAACTGACCGCCGAATAAAGGTCGCGCCGCCACGGATCGGCCGACGCGATAACGTTGCGGTTGACGTCGCCACAGGCCGCGATCGTGTCCAGCGACACGTCGTTCAGGCCCTGCATCAGCGACTGAATGTTCCCCTTCAGGATCCCATGCAACTGCACGGTTTCGCGGGTCGTCAGGCGGATGGTGCCGTTGGCCCGTTCCAGTGCGAGTTTCTCGATGCCGAGCCATTGCGATGGAGTCACGATGCCGGCGGGAATCCGCATCCGCACCATGAAGCTGAAGGCTTTTTCCATCCGCTGCTTGCCGCGTTCGGCGCGCAGATCGCGGTCGTCCTGCTGATAGAACCCGTGGAACTTCGTCAGCTGCGTGTCGTCATCCGCCAGCGCGCCGGTTTCGACGTGCGTCAGCCCCTCGGCGATCGTGCCGCGGAGCAAACGACTTTCCGCCTTGATGCGTTCGTTGGCAGAGAGTGGCCGTTCGGTGTCCATCTCCGATAATCCTCAGTATACGTCGCGCAAATAGCGGCCGTCGCGACGGATCGCGTCGAGTTCCGCCTTCGCCGCGGCTGCATCCTGCTTGCCCTGGTCGGCCAGGATGCGCAGCAGCATCGCATGCACGTCTTTCGCCATCGCGTTGGCGTCGCCACAGAGGTAAAGCGCCGCGCCATCCTTCAGCCACGCATAGAGATCGGCGCGCGCATCCCACAGCGTGTTCTGGACGTAGCGTTTCTCCGGCTGATCGCGCGAGAACGCGACGTCCAGCCGGGTGAGCAGGCTGCTCTTGAGCCAATCCTGCAGTTCCAATTGATACAGGAAGTCGTGGGTGTAGTTCCTATGTCCGAATACCAGCCAGTTCCGGCCGCCCGCCCCTGTCGCCTCGCGGTCCTGCAGGAACCCGCGGAACGGCGCCAGTCCGGTCCCTGGTCCAACCATGATGATCGGCCGGTCGCTATCCGCCGGCAGCCGGAAATGCTGGTTCGGGCGAAGGAACACCTTCAGCTTGTCGCCCTCACGGTGCCGCGCGGTGATGTCGACGGACGCCACTCCCGCACGATCCCGCCCTTGCGACGCATAACGCAGGCCGGCGACCAGCAGGTGCGCTTCCTCACCCACCGCGCGGCGACTGGAGGCGATCGAGTAGTACCGCGGGGGCAGGGGGCGCAGCAGCACGGTCAGTTGTTCCGCCGTCAACGAACCGGGTGCGGTTTCCAGCAGGTCGATGATCTGCCGTCCTGCCGCCCAGTCCGCCGGCAGTGGGTTTGAACCCGTCTCGCGCGCGAAGTCCTCGATCTGCCTGGTGGTCAGCGTGGTGATGTCCAGCCGGTCGATCAACGCGCCGCGCAGTTTGTCGTCCCCGTGCAACCCTGCCGCCTTCAACACCGCATCAGCGAGCGCCGGATCGTTGGAGGGCACTATTCCGAGCGAATCACCCGGCTCGTAGGCGATTCCGGAGCCCTCCAGCGAGACCGCGACATGATGCGTGTCGGACGTCGACCGACTGCCGGTCAGACGAACATGTTCGGTGATCTCAGCCTCAAACGGACGAGCACGGGTTGGGGCATCGGCACTTGGACGGGCGAAATCGACGTGGATGACGGAGGCGCCGGCTTCCTTGGTGCCAACCTCGGCGTTCAGTTGTTCGAGAGTGGAATCGACCCAGCCGGTGGCTGGGGTTTCGAATTCCAGGTCGCACTCGATCCGGTCGGTAATGCGGGCGCCGCCGAGGGCCGCCAACCGCTCATCGATCTTCCGGCCGATCTCGCAGAACTGGGCGTAGGCGCGGTCGCCCAAGGCCAAAACGGCGAACCGTGTCTTGTCGAAGCGCGGCGCATCGTCGGCCATCAGGGCTTCGTAGAAATCGACCGCGCGCTGCGGCGGGTCGCCCTCACCCCAGGTCGAGGCCACGATCAGCAGGTTCTCCGTCGCCGCTGCCTGGGCTGGAGAAAAGTCCGCCATATCCACCACTTTGGGCGCGAACCCCAGCTTCGCGGCGGCCTTGCGGGCCTGTGCCGCCAGCGACTCGGCGTTGCCTGATTCGGTGCCGAACAGGATGGTCAGGGGCGCACGCTTAGCCGGTGGCGCGGCCGGAACCGCTGCCTGCGAGCCGGATGCAGCCTGCAACCCCGCGAGGTAACCGGATAGCCAGGCACGCTGCTCCGCGGTGGTCACGGAGATCACACGGTTCAGCGCGGCGATCTGCTCCTGCGCAAACGGGGCGGTATCAGGCAGCAATGGAGCAGTCGGCATAGCGTTTCCTTCAGCCTTCGGCCCGGAGGCGTTGGTCGCTTCCGGTTTCAACAGTCATCGGTTCAGTTTGCTGCCGGTCCACCAGCAACGAGATCACCGGTCCGACCAGGGTCAGCGTCGCGGCGGCCGTGGGAATGCGGGTCACGTCGGGCTGGCCCAGGGCGTCGGCCGCGTGCAGCGTCAACCGGCCGGGATCGCCAGGACCAGCGCCCACCAGCCAGACCGGGTTCGGGTCGAATCGAGGGGCAACGAGAGCGGGAAAATCCATGAAACGGGACGCCTTGGGACGCGCGAATTGTGTAAACTTGAGTGCTTTAGGAGGATATTTTTCCACAAACTGCAAGAGGACGGGCCCCATTTAGAGAATCTTTGCTGAGGGTCGGTGAATTATGGCCTGACATTCTCTTTTCAGCGCGGTGAAGGAAAAATCCACCCTCGTGTTGCCAGCGCGAGATCTGCCCACCATGGTGCGCGCCTTCAACCGACCACCGAGGCAACGAATGGACGATGATTTCCGCAAGGCCGCACTCGACTACCATCGGCTTCCCCGGCCCGGGAAACTCGCCATCGAGCCAACCAAGCGTATGGCGACGCAGCGGGACCTTGCTCTGGCTTACTCCCCTGGCGTCGCAGCGGCGTGCGAGGCGATCAAGGCAGATCCCAACGCCGCGTACGACTACACGACGCGCGGCAACCTGGTTGGGGTGATCTCCAACGGCACGGCGGTGCTTGGGCTGGGGAACATCGGCGCCCTGGCCGGCAAACCCGTGATGGAGGGCAAAGCCGTCCTGTTCAAGAAGTTCGCCGGCATCGACGTGTTCGACATCGAGGTGGACGCCACCGATCCGGCCAAATTCTGCGATGTCGTCGCCGCGCTGGAGCCCACTTTCGGGGCGATCAACCTGGAAGACATCAAGGCGCCGGAATGCTTCGCCATCGAGGCTGAACTGCGCTCACGCATGCGGATCCCGGTGTTCCATGACGATCAGCACGGCACCGCCATTACCGTAGCAGCGGCCGTCCGCAACGGCCTGCTGTTGCAAGGCAAGGACCTGTCCGACGTCAAGCTGGTCACCTCCGGCGCCGGCGCGGCAGCACTTGCCTGCGTCGATCTGCTGGTGTCGATGGGGTTGCGGCCGGAGAACGTGACGCTGACCGACATCAAGGGCGTCATCCGCAAGGATCGGCCGGACATGCTGCCGAACATGGCCCGCTACGCCCGCGACACCAATGCCACGACGCTGCAGGACGCGTTGCCCGGCTGCGACATCTTCATGGGCCTGTCCGCGCCCCGCGTGCTGAAACCGGAGTGGCTGCCGCTGCTGGGTGACAAGCCGCTGATCCTGGCGCTGGCCAATCCGGACCCGGAAATCGACCCCGATATCGTCTCCGCCGCCCGCCCGGATGCCATCATCGCTACCGGCCGCAGCGACTATGCCAATCAGGTCAACAACGTCCTGTGCTTCCCGTTCATCTTCCGTGGCGCGCTGGACGTCTGGGCCACCACGATCAATGAGGCGATGAAGATTGCCGCCGTGGAGGCCATCGCCAAGCTTGCCCGCGTCGAGGCCAGCGAGGTGGTTGCGGCGGCCTACGGTGGCGCCGCACCCGTGTTCGGCCGCGAATACATCATTCCGAAGCCCTTCGACCCCCGCCTGATCCTGGAGATCGCCCCGGCGGTTGCCCGTGCCGCCATCGAAAGCGGCGTCGCTCGCCGGCCGATCACCGATTTCGTCGCTTACCAACGCGACCTCGAACGCTTCGTCTTCCGCTCCGGCTACCTGATGCGCCCGGTGTTCGAAGCGGCCATGCGCGATCCCAAACGGGTCGTGTTCGCGGAAGGCGAGGACGAGCGCATCCTGCGTGCCGCACAGACGTTGGTAGACGATTCGATCGCTCGCCCCATTCTGCTGGGCCGGCGGGACGTGATCGCCGCGAAGGTAAAGGAGATGGGCCTGCGGCTGGATCTCGGGAACCAGGTCCAGGTGCTGGACCCGACTTATGATCGCGATGTCTTCGACAAATTGGTCCCCGAATACCAGCGCCTGTCGGGGCGCCGCGGGACGCCGCCTGAACCCGCCGCCCGGCGGATCCCCACCCGAGCCTCGGTTGCCGCAGCGATGCTGCTGCATGACGGCCAGGCCGATGCGGCGATCTGCGGCGGCACCGGCGGCTGGTGGCGCCAGATCCAGTACATCCTGCCGATCATCCCCCGCCGTCCGGACGTCAACCGGGTCTACGCGCTGTCCTGCCTGATCATCCAGACCGGCGTGCTGTTCATGTGCGACACGTTCATGGTCACCGATCCGACCGCCGAACAGATCACCGAGATGACCCTGCTGGCGGCGGAGGCGGTGCGCGGCTTCGGCATCGCCCCGAAAGCCGCGCTGGTGTCGCATTCCAGCTTCGGTGCCAGCGACAGCGCCTCGGCCCGCAAGATGCGCCAGGCCCTGGGGATGATCCGCGCCCGCGCGCCCGGCCTGGAAATCGACGGTGAGATGCACGCTGACGCCGCCCTGGTGCAGGTGATTCGCGACAAGGCGGTCCCGGACAGCAAACTGAGCGGTACCGCCAACCTGCTGATCATGCCGACGCTGGATGCCGCCAACATCTCCTTCAACCTGCTGAAGGCCGCCGCTGACGGCTTGCCGGTGGGGCCGATCCTCTTGGGCATGTCCAAACCGATCCACGTGGTCGTGCCCAGCGTGACGGCGCGCGGGATCGTGAACCTGAGCGCGCTGGCAGTGGTGGAGGCGCAGGAGCAGACCAGCGCATCCCCTTCCGGGTAATGGCCTGATCATGCTCTGGCTTCTTCTCGGTGCTGTCGTATTGTTTCTCCTGATGGGGGGCATGCGTGCCTTTGAGAAGGCCTCGGTCACCTCCATCAAGGCGCTGTTCACCTGGATTCTCGCGCTTGGCGGCCTCAGTCTGGCGTTAATGCTGATCCTGACCGGACGCGGCGGCATCGCGCTGGGCGCGCTGACCCTGTTCGGACCGTTGGTATATCAGCGATGGCAAGCTGCTCGCGGGCGGCGCATCGGCGGCATGGGGCCGGGGCCTCGATCCGGCGGAGCACGTTCGGGGCCCATGTCCCGCCAGGAGGCGTACGAGGTGCTCGGGCTTCACCCGAACGCGTCCGAGGCGGAAATCAAGGATGCGCATCGTCGCCTGATGCGCGGCGCCCATCCCGACGCGGGCGGATCGGACTGGCTCGCCGCCCGCATCAATCAGGCTCGCGACATTCTTCTTGGGTAACTCGTTGGGGCCACTTATCTATCAGCCGGATTGCCGCCTTGTAACGACGCTCACGCTCGCGTGTGGGGTCGCCGCCATATTTCCGCCCGCCCCGCGTGATGACTGCGGATGATTTTATATCGGAGACGACGCGTGATCAAACAACTGCGCAAAGCTGTCCTTCCCGTTGCCGGTCTAGGCACGCGCTTTTTGCCCGCCACCAAGGCGACCGCCAAGGAGATGCTGCCGGTCGTGGACAAGCCGCTGATCCAGTATGCGGTAGAGGAGGCTCGCGCCGCCGGTATCGAGCAGTTCTGCATGGTCACCGGGCGTGGCAAGACCGCGCTGGTTGAGCATTTCGACGTCGCCTATGAACTGGAGTCCACGCTGCGCGAACGCGGCAAGACCGAGGCGATGGCGGCGCTGGAGGGTACCCAGAGCGAGCCGGGATCCATCACCACCGTGCGTCAACAGGTGCCGCTTGGTCTCGGCCATGCCATCTGGTGCGCCCGCGCCTTCATCGGCGACGACCCGTTCGCCGTCCTGTTGCCGGACGACCTGGTGCTCGCCGACAAACCCTGCCTGCAGCAACTCGCCGAGGCATACTATGAGACCGGCGGCAACATCGTCGCGATCACCGAAGTGCCGCGCGAGCAGACCAACCGCTATGGCATTCTGAAGGTCGGTCGCGATGACGGCCGCCTGGTCGAGGTGACCGGGCTGGTGGAAAAGCCCGCTCCCAAGGATGCTCCCTCTAACCTGTCGATCATCGGGCGATACGTGTTGATGCCGGAAGTGATCAAGTACCTGGCGCTGATGGAGCGCGGGGCCGGCAATGAGGTACAGCTTACCGACGGAATGGCGCGCCTGATTGGGGAGCAGCCGTTTCATGGCCTGCGTTTTGAAGGCCGCCGCTTTGACTGCGGAGACAAAGTCGGCTTTCTGGAAGCGCAGATCGCATTCGCCCTGAAACGGCCGGATCTGGCCGACGCGGTGTACGCTTTCCTGAAAACATACGTCTGATCGAGAGTGACCTGACTGATGGCCTTCTCACATCGCTTCGATCCAACGGTCCTGCGTGAATACGACATCCGCGGTATCGTCGGGCGCACGTTGCACCGCGCCGATGCCTTCGCGATCGGACGCGTGTTCGGTTCGATGGTTGCACGAGGCGATGGGATCGCGCGGGGCGATGGGGTTGGACGGGGCGATGGGGTTGGCCGGGGCGGGCCGAAGGTCGCGGTTGGTTACGATGGACGCCTGACAAGCCCCGAACTGGAACAGGCGGTTGTCGACGGCCTGCTCGCCAGCGGGATGGAGGTGCTGCGGATCGGCCGCGGCCCGACACCGATGCTGTACTATGCGGCGACCAAGCTGGAAACCGACGGTGCCATCATGGTCACCGGCTCCCACAACCCGTCGGATTACAACGGCTTCAAGATGATGTGGGGGCGTAAGCCGTTCTTCGGCCAGCAGATCCTCCAGATCGGCAAGTTGGCCGACTCCGGGGACGTCGTGCCTGAGGCCACCGGCAGCGAGCAAGCCGTCGCCATCGCCGATGACTATGTCGCCAGGCTGCTGGCCGACTGGGACGGCGGTGACCGAATGCTGAAGGTGGTCTGGGACAATGGCAATGGCGCGGCGGGCGATGTGCTGGAGAAGCTTGTGGCCTCGCTGCCCGGTGAACACCTGGTGCTCAATGGCACGATCGATGGCCGTTTTCCGGCCCATCATCCCGATCCGACCGTGCCCGCCAACCTCGTGGAACTGATCGCCGAAGTGCGCTCGAGTGGTGCCGATATCGGCATTGCGTTCGACGGCGATGCCGATCGCATCGGGCTGGTGGACGACACGGGCGAGATCATGTTCGGTGACCAGCTTATGGTGCTGCTGGCCCGCGATGTGCTGAAGGAGCACCCCGGTGCGACGATCATCGCGGATGTCAAGGCGAGCCAGGTTCTGTTCGATGAGATCGCCAAGGCCGGCGGCCATCCGCTGATGTGGAAAACGGGCCATTCACTGATCAAGTCGAAGATGGCCGAGATCGGCAGCCCGCTCGCCGGCGAGATGTCGGGGCACATCTTCTTCGCCGACCGCTGGTACGGGTTCGACGACGCGTTGTACGCCGCGGTGCGTACCTTGGGCATCGTCGCCAGGATGTCCGGCAAGCTGTCGGCGGTTCGTGAGGCGCTGCCGCACGTGATCAACACCCCGGAAATCCGCTTCGACTGCGACGACCGTCGCAAGTTCGCGGTGATCGAGGAAGTCGCCAAGCGGCTGCGGGCCGAGGGTGCGAAGGTGTCGGCGATCGATGGCGTCCGCGTGCAAACTCCGGACGGCTGGTGGCTGCTGCGTGCCTCCAACACCCAGGCCGTGCTGGTCGCCCGGTGCGAGGCCACCACCGCCGCCGGTCTGGAGCGTCTGAAAGGGGCACTGGTGACCCAGCTTACAGCGTCGGGACTGGCCGAACCGGACTTCTCGGGCAGCCACGCAGGGCATTGAGCATTTTCGGGCTGATCGTTCCAGTCGGGCTGGTGTTGCTATGTCTGCGCCCGCGATAGTCGGCGCGCCAGGAAATCTGCCAGAACCTGCACCCGGACCGGTCGCGGCCCGGCCGGCGGCGTAAGGAGATACAAGCTGGATTGCAGTGAACCCCAGTCCGCCAGGATCTGCTCCAGTCTCCCATCAGCCAGGTTTTCACGGGCCAGAAACGCCGGCAAACCCCCGATACCCAGGCCAGCGAGCACCGCCGGCAGCAGAGCGTCTCCGTTGTTCACGCGCATCCGGCCGGACGGCCGCACCGTAACCAGATCCCCGGCTGCGTTGGCAAAATGCCAGGCATCGCGGGTCCGCAGATACGCGTAGGTGAAGCAGTCATGCTCCGCCAACTGCGCCGGGTGGTTCGGCCGCCCCCTGCGGTCCAGATAGGCCGGGGAGGCGACGATCACTGACTGTACCGGCGCCAGGCGGCGGGCCAGCAACGAAGAGTCCGGCAACGCGCCAATCCGCAGCGCGATGTCGTACCCGTCCCCGACCAGGTCCACCAGCGCATCGCTGAGGTGCATATCGACCGAAACCTCGGGATAGCGCGCCAGGAAATCCGGTAGGATCGGCGCGATCTCGCGGATGCCGAACGACATCGGCGCCGCCAGCCGCACCGTCCCGCGCGGGGTCGAGGACTGGGCCACCAGCGCACTCTCCGCGGCTTCGGCATCCGCCAGCAGCCTGGCGGCTCGACCGGCCAGTTCCCGCCCCGCATCGGTCAGCACCAGCCGCCGCGACGTCCGATTGAACAACCGCGACCCCAGCCGCTTTTCCAGCCGAGCAAGCGCTTTGGAAATGGTGGGGGCCGAGAGGCCGAGGTCGATCGCCGCAGCGGTGATTCCTCGGGCCTCGACCACCGTGGCGAAGATCGCCATCGCCTCCATGTCCGGCAATTTAGACATAAGATTCCGAAAGGATGTGTTTCGTTAATTTCTAGTTGTTTTGGGTGGGACCGTCCACACCTTGCATGCATCGGACACCGGTCCGGGCGTTGTTCCACGCCAAATCCCACACAGGAGACCACGATGGCCAAAGTTCTGGTGCTGTACTATTCCACCTACGGTCACATCGAGACCATGGCGAGCGCGATCGCGGAGGGCGCGCGGCAAGCTGGAGCGCAGGTCGACATCAAACGCGTGCCGGAGCTTGTGTCGCCCGAGGGGGCAAAGAAATCATACTTCAAGCTGGATCAGCCGGCTCCGGTCGCGGAGGTCGCGGACCTGGCCAACTATGACGCGATCATCGTCGGCACCGGCACGCGGTTCGGGCGGATGTCTTCGCAGATGGCCAACTTCCTCGACCAGGCCGGCGGTCTTTGGGCCACAGGCGCGCTGAACGGCAAGGTTGGCGCGGCGTTCGCGTCCACCGCGACCCAGCACGGCGGGCAGGAGACGACGCTGTTCTCGATCATCACCAACCTGCTGCATTTCGGGATGGTCATCGTGGGGATGGATTACGGGTTCCAAGCGCAGATGACACTGGAAGAGATCGTCGGCGGATCACCGTACGGCGCCACGACGATAGCCGGCAGCGACGGGGCGCGTAAGCCGTCGCAGAAGGAACTGGATGGCGCGCGTTATCAAGGCCGGCGGGTCGCGGAGGTTGCCGCCAAACTGCATGGTTAAGGTCTGGTCATTCGTTATGTTATAATATAACACTTCTTCGGGCTGTCCCGAAGGAGGATCGACTACCGATGCGTATCCAAAGATGGCTGGGGCTTCTCGCCCTGGCACCGTTGGCTCAGCCGGCGGCGGCGCAGGATCAGTCCGCCCCCGCACCGGCCACGATCGATATCGACGTGGTCGCCAAAAAGCTGGACGAGGCTCGGCAGCAAATCCAGCCGAGCCTCGGCGCCAGCGCCTACAGGTTCACCCCGCAAACGCTGGACGCTGTTCCGCAAGGGGCTGCCGCGCCGTTGAACCAGGTGTTGCTTCAGGCCCCGGGCGTGGCGCAGGACAGTTTTGGCCAGATCCATCTGCGCGGCGAGCATGCCAATGTGCAATACCGGCTGAACGGGGTGGAACTGCCGGAGGGCCTGTCGGTCTTCGGCCAGGCGATCGAATCGCGCTTCGCCAACAGCATGACGCTGATCACCGGCGCGCTGCCGGCCCAGTACGGCTTCCAAACCGCCGGCGTCGTCGATATCCAGACCAAGACGGGCACGACCAACCCCGGTGGCGAGGTCTCCATGTACGGCGGTTCGTGGAACTGGCTGCAGCCAAGCTTCTCCTATGGCGGCACGAGCGGCAAATGGGACTGGTTCGTGACCGGCGACTTCCTGCAGAACGACCGCGGAATCGAGAACCCCACATCCAGTTTCAACGCCATCCATGACCAGACGAACCAGCTCCACGGGCTGGCGTACTTCTCCTACATCATCGATCCGGACAGCCGTGTCAGCCTGATCCTGGGGGGCTTTGACGGGCAGTTTCAAATTCCCAACAACCCGGGCCAGGCAACCCTCGGTTTTCCGGTTCTCGGCACGTCCAACTTCAACAGCGCTACCCTCAACGAGACCCAGCGCGAGGACACGGAATTCGGCATTCTCTCGTTGCAAAAACACATCGATACCATGGATTTGCAGCTTTCCGCCTATACACGCTTCAGTCGCCTGGCGTTCTCTCCCGATTGGATCGGGGACCTACTGTTCAACGGCATCGCCCAACAGGCGACCCGCACCGACCAGGCGTACGGCATCCAGTCCGATGCAAGCTGGGTCGTCTCCGACGCTCATACGATCCGCTTCGGCATGCTGGCGCAGGAGGAGGGGGTGGCGTCCAAAAGCTTCTCGGACGTGCTGCCGGTGGACGGGTCCGGCACGCCGACCACCGACCAGCCCGTGGGCATCGCCGACACCAGCACCAAACAAGGCGGACTTTATGGTGTCTACGTCCAGGACGAGTGGCGCATCCTGCCGACGGTAACCATCAACAGCGGCCTGCGTTTCGACGGTGTGGCGGAATTCACCAATGAAACCCAGCTCAGCCCGCGGCTTAACGTGGTATGGAAGCCGACTGAGACCACCACGCTTCACGCCGGCTATGCCCGCTATTTCGTGCCGCCGCCGTTCGAGTTGGTCGGCAACTCGACATTGGCCCAACTGGCCGGGACGACCGGTGCCCCTGCCGGGACCCAAAACGATCCGGTGCGGGCCGAGCGGTCCAACTACTTCGATGTCGGTATCAGCCAGGTTGTGATCCCCGGGCTGACGCTGGGCGTGGACGCCTACTACAAGCAGTCGCATAACCTGATCGATGAGGGCCAGTTCGGTGCCCCGATCATCCTGACCGCCTTCAACTACGCCGAAGGCATGCAGGAGGGTGTCGAGCTGACCGGCAGTTACGACCACGGCCCCTGGTCGGCCTACGGCAATGTCGCGCTGTCGCGTGCGATGGGAAAGGACATCGTGTCTGCCCAGTATAATTTCTCGGCAGCTGACCTCGCCTACATCGCCAACAACTGGATCCATCTGGATCACGACCAGCTTTGGACCGGTTCGGCCGGTATCGCCTACACCGCGAACAGCGACAGCCAGCATCCGACACGGCTGTCGGTCGATGCGGTCGTGCAGAGCGGCCTGCGGGCGAGCACCGCGACGGTGCCGAACGGGGTGGCGCTGCCGACCTACGGGGTCGTCAACATGTCGGTCGTGCAAAAGGTCGCCACCGGCACTGAGTTGCGGGTCGACATCCTGAACATCGGCGACAATACCTATGAAATCCGCAACGGCACCGGCGTGGGCGTCGGCGCGCCGCAATTCGGTATCCGCCGGACCATCCTGGCCGGGATTACGCAGCGGTTTTGATGTCGCACGCCGTCGGGTCCGCTGCCAGCAACGCCAGGCAATGCCTGTGGACTAAGAATGGTCACGACGATTTTCAGAGATTTCTGTGTGACACCCCATCGCGTGATTGACACGACCCTATCGGATATTGGCACACTCCGCCAATCCAAGGAGGCAAACCCGCGCTGTCGCGCCTGAACCCGCCGTTACGCTTGACCTCACTGGTCGGGCCGATCATCTCTCCCGCTTCCCGCGCCGGAACGGTTCGGCAGGGTTGTGCGGAGCATCATGGATGACCGGAACCGATCGCAAGCGCCTGCATGTCATCACCTGGGGCTGCCAGATGAACGTGTATGACAGCGGCCGGATGGCAGACGTCCTCGCGCCCCTGGGTTATGCGCCGGTGTCCGAACCGGATGGCGCGGACATGGTGATTCTCAACACCTGTCATATCCGTGACAAGGCCGCCGAGAAAGTGTTCTCCGAGCTCGGTCGGCTGCGCCGGATGAAGGAAGCCAGCGGCGACCGCATGATCATCGCCGTCGCCGGCTGCGTCGCCCAGGCCGAGGGCGCGGAAATCCTCGCCCGCGCCCCGTACGTCGATATCGTGTTGGGTCCGCAGACCTACCATCGCCTGCCCGAAATGGTCGCCCGAGCGTCCCGCGCCGGCAACAAGGTCATCGAGACCGACTTTCCGCCCGAGGACAAGTTCGACCACCTGCCGGAAAGCGCTACGCCGCAGGGCGTCACCGCCTTTCTCACCATCCAGGAGGGCTGCGACAAATTCTGCAGCTTCTGCGTCGTCCCGTACACGCGCGGTGCGGAGCAGAGCCGTTCCGCCGCCACCATCCTTCGGGAAGCCCGGCATTTGACCTCGCAAGGTGCGCGCGAGATCACCGTGCTTGGTCAGAACGTCAACGCCTGGCATGGCGAGGCGCCCGACGGTTCCACCTGGGGCCTCGGCCGTCTGCTGCGTGAACTCGCCAACATCTCCGGCCTGCTGCGCCTGCGCTATGCCACATCCCATCCCAGGGACGTGGACGATGACCTGATCACGGCCCACCGCGACGTTCCGACGCTGATGCCCTTCCTGCATTTACCGATCCAATCTGGCTCCGACCGCATCCTGGCCGCGATGAACCGCAAGCACACTGCCGACGATTACCGCCGCATCGTCGGAAAACTGCGGGACGCGCGGCCGGACCTCGCGCTGTCATCCGACTTCATCGTCGGCCACCCCGGGGAGACCGAGGCGGATTTCGAAGCCACGATGACGCTGGTCCGCGACGTCAATTTCGCGCTGGCGTACAGTTTCAAATACTCGCCACGACCGGGCACCCCGGCCGCGGGCGCGCCGGTCCAGGTCGCCGAAAACGACAAAGATCGCCGCCTGCAAACGCTGCAAGCCCTGCTGCGGGCCCAACAGATGGAATTTGCCGCGGGCTGCGTCGGCCTCGAACTTCCCGTGCTGTTCACCGGTTCGGGACGGCACCCTGGGCAAATCGCCGGCCGTTCACCATTTCTTCACCCAGTTCATCTATCGGGAAGTGCAAACCTTATTGGTACTGAATCGATGGTGCGAATCGTCGCGAACCATCCAAACTCACTTGCGGGAACCCTTGTCCAGGAGAGACGAATAGCTTGACCCACATCGCCGCCCCCCAGGCACCGCCCGCCGCCGCAAGCGGCAAAACATTGGCTTCACCCGCCACATCCGGCGGTAAGGCCATCACCCTCCAGTTCAACGACAACACCCTGTTGCCCCTGCTGTTGGGGGATCACGACCGGCACCTCGTCCGGATCGAGCAGGCCCTGGGGGTCCGCCTTTCATGCAGAGGCAATCGGGTTGCCATTGCGGGGGAGGCGTCGCGCGTCGATGTCGCGCAGGAGATGCTCAGGGGGCTGTGGCGACGACTGGAACGCGGCGAAAGCGTGGGTCGCGCCGAAATCGAGGCGGCGATCCGGCTGGCCGATGCAGAAAACGACCCGAGGCTGCCGCTGTCGGATCTGCCGGCGATCCGCACCCGCCGCGGCGCGGTCGCCGCCAGGAGCCCCGGCCAGGCCGTCTATATGGAAGCGCTCGCGGCGCACGAGATGGTCTTTGGGGTTGGCCCCGCCGGCACTGGCAAGACCTATCTCGCGGTCGCCCAGGCGGTCGCGATGCTGCAAGCCGGCAAGGTGGACCGCATTGTGCTGTCCCGCCCGGCGGTTGAGGCCGGTGAACGCCTTGGCTTCCTGCCGGGCGACATGAAGGAGAAAATCGACCCCTACCTGCGCCCGCTGTACGACGCGCTACACGACATGATGCCCGCCGACCAGGTCATCCGCCGCATGACCAACGGCGAAATCGAGGTCGCCCCGCTGGCCTTCATGCGTGGTCGCACGCTGGCGCATTGCTACGCGATCCTGGACGAAGCGCAGAACACCACGCCGATGCAGATGAAGATGTTCCTGACCCGCATGGGCGAGGGCACCCGCATGGTCATCACCGGCGACCTCAGCCAGGTGGACCTGCCGAACGGCGTCCGCTCCGGCCTTCGCGACGCACTGGACACGGTCGAGGGCATCCAGGGCATCGGCGTCGTTCGGTTCGAGCAGCGGGACGTGGTGCGACATCCGCTGGTAGCGCGCATCGTCGGCGCGTATGATCAACGCGAAGCGGCCCAGGGAGAGGCCAGGCGGGAGCGGGAGCGTCCGCAAACGAGCGAGTAAATGTACAGCGATGGAACCTCCTGGTAGCCGTCCGCCCGGCGTCGATGGTCCCACCATCGATATCGTCGTGGCGGATCCGGCTTGGCATAGACTGATACCAAACGCCGGAACGATCGTCCGGCGGGCGGCGCACGCCGCTGGCATGGAGGGCACGATCGTTCTGTCGTCTGACCGCGTCGTCCGCGGTTTGAACGGACGGCATCGCGGCAAGAACAAACCCACCAACGTCCTGACCTATGAGCATCCGGCGCCGGAAATCATCCTGGCGCTGGGCGTGATCCGCAGTGAGGCCGCCGCGCAGGGCCGCCGGCCGGCCCACCACCTGGCGCACCTCGTCGTCCACGGCGCGCTGCATCTTGGCGGCGAGGATCATGACCATCCCGGCGACGCGCGCCGCATGGAAATGGCCGAATCGCGCATCCTGCACCGCATCGGCGTCCCCAACCCCTGGAAACGCGCATGAGCGCCCACCGGGGCACCCTGCTCAGCCGCCTGGGCTATCTGCTGGGGCGCAGGCAGGCCGAACATTCGTTGCGCGATTCGATTGCCGAACTCGTGCAGGAGGCCGCGGATGCGCAACAGCTTCCCGGCGAGCAGCCGGAACTCGACCGTCACGAACGCCTGTTGATCGCCAACGTCCTGCGGCTGCGGGAAACTACCGCCGACGATGTCATGGTGCCCCGAGCGGATATTGTTGCGATGCGCGCGGACGTAACGTTAGCCCAGGCGATCGAATTGATCCGCAACGACGGCCACTCCCGCCTGCCGGTCTATCGGGAGCAGTTGGACGACGTGATCGGCATGATCCACATCAAGGACGTGTTCGCCTATGTGGGGCGCCCCGAGGCGTTTTCGCTGGAGGCCATCCTGCGCAAGCCGCTGATGGTCGCGCCGCAGCTACCGGTGCTGGATATGCTGTTGCAGATGCGCACACAGCGCATCCATCTGGCATTGGTGGTGGACGAATATGGCGGCATCGACGGCCTGGTAACGATCGAGGACCTGGTCGAAACGATTACCGGCGACATCGCCGACGAACACGACGATGTCGAGGCGCCGATGATCACCGAACGTCCCGACGGCGCGCTGGATCTCAACGCCCGCATGCCGATCGAGGATTTCGAAACGAAAGTTGGTCCGATCCTGACGGCGGACGAACGCGATGCCGATATCGATACCGTGGGTGGCCTGGTCTTCACGTTGGCCGGTCGTGTCCCAACCCGTGGCGAGGTAATCAGCCACCCGTCCGGTATGGAATTCCGCGTGCTGGATGCTGACGCCAGACGTATCCGGCGGTTGCGTGCCCGACGGGCAGAGGCGACGACGGCTCCTGCTGCCGCGGCCTGAGGGGCGCTTTGCCGGGGGTCGAGTCCGCGCGTCCAAAAGCCGTTCGGCCGGAACCGAACGGCAGAAGGTCTCATACCATTGGCCCGAAATCCTGACTCTCCGTCGAATTGGCGGGCCGCTGGTATCTTATTGATTTCGCGCGCAGCCGCCACTCCAACCCTGCGCGCATACCAGTCAACCCTTCGGGCCGCTGGTATCAAGCGGCGGGCGACAATACGTGGATTACGCGGCTGGCGATCAGGTCCTTGGTCTTGGCCCCGTAGGCGGCCATGTGCGCCGAACCGGCATGCGCCTTCAGGTGATCCAGGCTCTCCCACTTTTCGATCACCAGGAAGGTGTCCGCCCCGAACTTGGTCTGGAAGCCGCCGACTCCGTCCGCGTCAACCGCCGGCCCGTATTCGATGCAGCCAGCCTCGGCATGCACGGCTGGCATGTTGGCGCGGAACGCCTCCAGGATCGCATCGCGATTGCCCGGCTTGGCGGTGATGATGGCGACGACGTGGATCATTGTCTCACTGCTCCTTGGGTTGAGGTCGCGCGGATGCGCGCCGCATCAGGCCGCGCTGTCGCGTGCCGGTGCCATGATGCGTCAAGTCCGGCGGCGCGCGAAGACCCGGGCGCGCATCGTTGCGTCACTGAAGCATCGATCTGATGGCACCGCGGCGTGCCACCATTCCTATCTTGTCATGGATGCCCTGCGCCCGACGCTGCGTAAGCCAATTTCAAAAAGCTATGATGAATTGCGCAACGCAGGATCGATGTGCGGCCAGGATCTGCTTGTGCACCAAGCCTTCTAAACCCATCTGAAATCGGTTACCACGCCCACAATCCAATTCAGCGTGAGTATCATCCTTCATGACGAACACTACCACCGTCCTTCTGGTGCCGTTCCTGCTGGCCTTTCTGGTGTTCGTACTGCGTTTCTACAACCGGGAAGGCGCAAGCTCCCTGACCCAGCCGAGCTTTCTGCTGGCCATCCTTACGATGCTGATCGCGGGCATCTACCTTGTCCTTGGGATTATCGACTGGTTGCCGCCCTACAGCACGATTGGCTTCGCCTTGATCGGGCTGATCCTGCTCGGAACCGCCATCGCCCGCATGTTCATGATCTGAATGGACAGATCATCTTCGGGCCGCGGGCATCACTTCCGTAGAAGGCGCGACCAGAACCCCGTCGAGGCCCGCTTGCCATGGGAAACATGCGGCGCGTGAGAAGGCGGCGGCAGCGCGCTGCTGATCAAATGCCGCCCGATGTCGCGCGACGCAATCCGCGCCCGTTGAAACCCGATGATAGACCGAGCCAGCTCATCCGCCCCGCGCTCGGACATGACTGCCGCCCAGGCCTCCGCTGCTTCGAACTGCCCGGCACGACGCAGGACATCCAGCCGGCGCAGCCCCAGTTCCACATCGTCCGTTCCATCCCACAACGCCGCAACCTCAATCCGCAATTTGGCCGGTTCGGTCATCGCAGCGGCATCATCGGCAGCCCACGCCGCCTGCAGCAAAGCTTCCGCGTGCTGCGGCCGGTCGCCCGTCCGTTCGCAGATCAGCGCCCAGCGGCGGAACGGCAGCGTTTCCTCCAGCGCCGACGTGCTCAGCATCCGGTATTCGTCCGATTCCACCACGGGACGGGCGGAGGAGGGCAGGGCGGCCAAATCCGGTGCCGCCGCGCCACACCCGGGACAGATCTGAACCCAGTCCCGCAAAGTGGAGCGCGCCGGTTCGCCCGGCCGCATGTCCAGATCGGGTGCGATCTCCGGCTGTGGAGCCCGGAATGCCGAACGGGCCGGGGCCCCGCAGGCCCCACAGACTGGTTCGCTCATTTCGTTCATGATCCCATCTCCGCCCGGATGCCGTCACGCAGACGCTGCATCGCCCGTTCCATCAGTCCGGCCGACTGGGCGAAACAGACCCGCAGCCAACCTTCCCCGGCCGATCCGAACGCCACGCCGGGTGCTACCGCAACGCCATGCCGGGTCACCAGTTTCTTCGCCAGGTCGAGACTGTCATCCAAGCCCTCCACCGCCAGGAACGCGTAGAACGCACCCACGGGAGGCTGGTATCGCACGCCGTTGAGCCCCGCGAGCGCCTGGCTGGCCAGTTCTCGCCCGGTCGCACAATGGGCGCGGAACCGTTCCATGGTTGCCGTGTCTTGGATTGCGGCGATACCGCCGTGCTGGGTGAAGGATGCGACGCCGGAATGCACAGCCTCGACAATGTCGGCGATCAGTTCGCCGGTGCCCTCGGGCACCACCAGCCAGCCTAGCCGCCACCCGGTCATCACCCAGGTTTTGGAGAAGCTGTTGCAGACGATGATCCGGTCGTCCGGTTCCGCGATGTCGAGCAGGGAGGGAGCCGCCGTGCTGCCATCATAAATCAACCGGGAATAGACTTCGTCGGAAATCAGCCATGCCCCGTGCCGCTGAACGATCTCCCGGATCAGCCGCAGTTCCGGTTCGGTTGCAGTCCAACCGGTGGGATTGCCGGGGGAGTTCAGGACAAACGCGCGCGCCCCGTTCATCATCGTATCCAGCCGGTCGAGGTCAAGCCGAAAGCCCCCGTCAGGCTGGGCATCGAGGTCGATCTCGTCGACGACCGCGCCGCGCAACCTGGCCGCATTGGCGATGTTCGGCCATGTCGGGCTGTGCATGACGACGCGGTGACCGGCCCGCACCACCGCGGCCATCGCGATCGAGATTGCCGCCATGCCCGATGCCGTCACCTGGATGCGGCTCTCCGCGACCGGTTTTGCGTGCAGACCGCCCAGGTAGCCGGATAGGGCCTGGCGCAGCGCGGGCAGGCCGCGCACATCCGGATAAAGGATGTTGCCCTCCCTCAGCGCCGCGATCGCCGCCTCCCGAGCGACGGCGGGGCTTGGCTGGTCGGATTCACCGAAACACAGGAAATCCACGTCGGGGGTGGCGAAGGCGAGGCGGGCGACCTCAACGATGCGGGAGCCCGGAATAACGGTGAGGTCCATGGGGTATATATAGGGATGATCGTGTTCAGCGGAATGTTCGAAGCGAGTCGGACATCGGTCCAGAGCCTGATCGCGGTCCAGCGTTTCGCTGGCGTGAGCCAAAGGCGCGAAACGCGAGGTGAGGCGGACCGGCTGAAGGGGCCGAATCGCGCGGTCGAACGCAGGCTTATGCCAGCGGTCCGCAGTACTGACTCTTCGTCGAATTGGCGGGAGGCTGGTATCTTATTGATTTCGCGCGCAGCCGCCACTCCAACCCTGCGCGCATTCGAATCAGCCCTTCGGGCCGCGGGTATAAAGCGGCGGGGACTGTCGCCACCTGGTGTCGGAGAGAAGGCGCACACCGCCACCGTGACGCAGTGGGCGTTTCTTGGGCGTGGGAATGCCGCCGCCAGACGCCCGTCTGCGTGACAGATCAGAGACCGAACGGCAGACGCCCTTCCGTATAGCCATTCTCGTCGAAATGCTGCTGGCCAGACTCCAGCATGCCCTTTCGCACGTAGTCGGCAACGCCAGTATTCTGCCCCAGGTAGTAGCGTTCATCGACCTTGATTGGGAACGGAAGGCGGCCTTCGAAATAGCCGTCGTTGACGAAATGTACCCTTGGGGACTGAACCATACCTTGGGAGATGGCTTCCGCGATGTCCGGATAGCGCTCCAGGTACCATGCTTCGTCAACTTGGACACCGATGATCAGTTGCCGCAGCATCTGAACAAGACTCTCGTAGCTGCAGGTCACCATCAGTTCGCCTTTGACGTTCGAAATGGTGAGATATGACTTCAGGACCTCGAATGGCGGCAGGTACTTCAACGAACTCTCCCTGGTTGCGGAGCCCATTTATCCGCAATCACGCAGCAGGGAGCAATGACATTTTTTGCCTGTCCTCATAATTTCGCGAGGCGGGCAGATGCGGCGATTCCCCCGCTGTGCTGACCGCGGATGAGTGGCCGCGCCGTACGGTAACATTTCTTAATCGGACGGCCTTCCTTGTCGCGGTTCGGCGGGCCAACGCGGAACGAGGGCATAGGGCCTATCGCGTGTCTCCAGTTACCAAACACCGTAGCCAGTCTCATTGATCTGAAGTTCGCCGCATGACAAATTGGCGTCGGCAACTCGATCGGTTCGCTTCCAGCGCGCTTGCGGATCACCGGCCAGGCGCCGGGGGGTCGCGAACTTCCGATCCGGGACACTAAATATTCTACAAGAATAACCGTGCCGCAGTGTCGCGAATTTGTCAGTGTCGCGAATTTGTCATTGCGAGGAACAAACGCGCCAAAATGGCGCGATATCCCAACGCATGGGAATCAGCCGTCGGGACCGGATCGCTAGCGCCCCGTCCAAACCGGTTTGCGCTTTTCGACGAAGGCGCGAATGCCTTCGACCCGGTCCTCACTGCTGTACGGGCTGATCCCCTCGTTCAACCGCAACGCGGAGGGCACCGGCAACCCGTTAGAACGGATCGCGGTTTCCTTCATCCGGCGCAACGACACCGGGGCGTTCTCACAGATCGCCTCGGCCATGCGCAGCGCCTCGTTGAGCGCCTCGCCACGCGGGACGATGCGGTTCACCAGGCCCCACCGCCGAGCGTCCTCGGCACCGATATACTCGCCGAGGTAAAGCATTTCGTAGGCAATGCCGGACGGGATCATGCGCGGCAGCATGACGTTGGCGAAATGCGCGCCCTTGCCGCGCTTGGCTTCCGGCAGGCCGAACAGCGCATGGTCCGCGGCGACCCGCATGTCGCAGGCCAACGCCAGTTCGAGGCCGCCGGCGACGGCCGAACCGTTCAGCGCGGCGATGGTCGGCTTGATGGTTTCATATACAACTTCGAACACGTATCGCTGTACTCGGGACAGCAACGGTTGGAATGGCTTTCCCTCGGCATCCTCCTGCGCTCGGGCCTTCAGGTCGGCGCCGGCACAGAACGCGCGGTCGCCGACCGCTGTCAGGACGATTGTCCTGACACCAGGATCGGCACCGGCTTCGACGAAGGCCGCGATCAAAGCGTCGGACAAATCGGGGGACAGCGAATTCATCCGCTCCGGTCGATTGATCGTCAGGACCAGGATGTGGCCGCGTGTTTCCGACAGCAGGATCGGGCTGGGTTCGGTCATTGGTAGCTCCCCTTGGATTGGTGCCACAGGTTAGGTGACGACCGGGTTTAATCCAATCGCCCGGCAGGTGTGTAAGCCCGCACCCGGTGCAAAGCGCCGGCTGCATGGACATGGCGGCGGGCGGTGGACAGTATGCCGACCGCGACCACGACGGAGAAACCACCGGATGCCAGCCCAGATCGCCACCCAGGACGCCCTGCACTCGCTGTTTCACCCGCGGGCGGTGGCCGTGATCGGGGCCTCCGACGACACGACGAAGCACGGCTACATCGTCCTGACCAATGTGCGCGATACCGGCTTCCGTGGCGGGATCTATGGCATCAGCCGGCGGCTGAAGGACGTCGGCGGCATTCCGTGCTTTCCCGACCTGGCGTCGTTGCCGGAGCCTGTGGATACCGCGTTCCTCGCCATTCCGGCCGGGGCGGCGGTGCAGGCGGTGCGCGACTGTGCGCGAGCGGGGATGAAGGCGGTGATCGTCGGTTCCGCCGGCTATGCCGAAAGCCTGGACGCAGGCGGCGAAGAGCGGCAGCGGGACCTGCAACGGGTCGCCCGCGAGGAAGGCATCCGGATCGTCGGGCCGAACTGCAACGGGATCTACAATGCCCATCTACCCCTGTCGGTGGGGTTCAATACGTCGCACGCCAAGCGACAAACCCCGGGTGGGATCTCGATCTTTTCCCATAGCGGTGCGCTGTTCGATGCGATGGCGGGGCGGCTGGCCATGCTGGGGGCCGGGCTGTCGCTGTTCGCCTCGGCCGGCAACGAAGCCGACATGTCGGTGCTGGACTACATGGAATACGGCATTGGCCATGCGCCCACGCGCGTCATCGTGCTGCTGATCGACAGCCTGGACGATGGGCCCAGATTCCGCCGGCTGGCGTTGGCGGCGCATGCGGCGGGCAAGCACGTGGTTGCGTTGAAGATCGGCGGGTCGGAGGCGGGTGCCGCCGCCGCGGTCGCACATTCGTCGCGCATGGCGGGCGATGACGCTTCATACCACGCGCTGTTCGCGGTCAGCGGCGTGGCCACGGTGAACACGCTGGAGGGGCTGATGACGGCGGCCGCTCTGCTGGACAAGTACGGAAGCTGCCCAGGCAAGCTGGGATCGCTGTCGACATCCGGCGCCGGGGCTTCGCTGATCGCCGACCGGTGCGCGGCGCTGGGCGTGCCGCTGGCGACGTTGTCGCCGGAAACCTTTGCGGCGATCGATGAGCAGAAGATGTTTTCCCGGATCGGCAACCCGCTCGACATGGGGATTTTCGGTGGCATGCGGCGGTCGGGGGATGTGCCTGCTTTGCTGATGGGCGATGCGGGGGTTTCCGTGGGGTTGGCGCTGGTGCACTCAATGAACCCGTGGCAGGGCGACCCGTACCGCGCGGCTATGGGCAAGGCGCGGGAGATGTCAAAAAAGCCGCTGCTGGTGGTGACGCCGGGCGGCATGCCGGAGGCGGAACGGCAAACCTATTCTGCGCGCGGCATCGACGTATTCACCGACACCGACATTCTGCTGGAAGGAATCGGCGCGCTGATGACGGCGCCGCCCGAACCGATGCCTGAGACGGTTCGAACGCCGGCAACCCCCCTGCCCGGCCGTCAGCTCACGGAGCCGGAGAGCCTGCGGTTGCTCGCGGCCTATGGCGTGCGGACGGTGCCAACGGTCGAATGCGGTTCGGCGGCGGATGCGGTCGCGGCGGCGACCCGGCTGGGGTACCCCGTGGTGCTGAAGGGCGTTGCCGACGGGGTGGCGCACAAGAGCGATCTGGGGCTGGTGCATGTCGGTTTGGGTGACCCGGACGCCGTGGCCGCGGCCTATGCGGCGGTCGACTGCCCCGTGGTGGTGCTGCAGGCGATGATCGGCGGCGAACTGGAGGCGATCGCGGGCGTCACGCGGGCGGACGGTGTCGGGCTGGTGCTGATCGCCGGCCTGGGCGGCATCTTTGCCGAGGCCCTGCACGACGTCACGACGTTCGCGCTGCCGGTCGGCCGCGGGTTCGTCGAGGCCGGGCTGGCGAAGAGCAGCCTGGGGCGGGTGCTGTCCAGCCCTCGGTGGAAGCATCCCGGCGCGTGGGACGCGTTCGTCGATCTGCTGATGAACCTGCAGGAAGCCGCGCTGTCGCTGGGCGACTCCTTGCGTGCCATCGACATCAACCCCGTCATCCTGGGTGCGGCCGGCGCGGTCGCCGTTGACGCCTTAGTGGTGCCAGCGTCATGAGCGGCCGTTTCACCGTCACCTATCACGTCCGCAGCACCGCCGCGGAGATCGAGGCGCGGGCGCAGGCAATCGCCGTGGAGCAAAGCGTCGAGATGCCGCTGGAGGCGATCGACGACGTGATGGTGCTGTCTGACATCGTCGCCACGGTCCAGGGGATCGATGATATCGGCGGCGGCGTTTTCTCGGTGCGGATCGACCTGGCCACCGCGACGGTGGGGCACGACGCCGGGCAGTTGCTGAACATGGTTTTCGGCAACACGTCATTGCACGATGACGTCGCGCTGAAGGACATCGCGATTCCGGAGAACCTGGCGCAGGTGTTTGGCGGTCCGCGGCATGGAATTGCCGGACTGCGGTTCCGGCTGAAGCTGCACGGGCGGGCGTTGACCGGTTCGGCGCTGAAGCCGCAGGGCCTGACGGTGGACGCCCTGGCGGCATTGGCTGAAAAGCTGGCGTGCGGCGGGCTTGACTTCATCAAGGAAGACCACGGCCTGGCGGATCAGCGCTATTCGCGCTTCGCCGATCGGGTCAGTGCGTGCGCGGCCGCGGTGGCGCGGGGTGCGCGCTCGACCGGGCATCCTACCCGGTTTGTGCCGAGCCTGACGGGGAATCTGGATCAGTTGCGGGTGCAGGCAGGACTGGCGCGGGACGCGGGACTGGATTGCGTCATGCTGGCACCGATGATCTGCGGCTTTCCGGCGATGCAGGCGTTGGTGCGTGAGTTCCCCGACATGGCGTTTTTTGCCCACCCCAGCATGGGCGGGGCGGCGGCGATCGCGCCGGAGTTGCTGATTGGACGGCTGTTCCGGTTGATGGGGGCGGATGCGGTCATTTTTCCAAGCTTCGGCGGCCGGTTCGGCTACTCGCCTGAAACGTGCCGGCTGTTGGCTGACAATGCGCGCCGGATGGATGATGGCATGAAGGCGGCCTTGCCGGTGCCTGCTGGCGGGATGACCGTGGAGCGGACCAAGGAAATCCTGGATTTCTACGGCGAGGATTCGATGTTGCTGATCGGCGGCAACCTGCTGATGGCACGCGACCAGATCACCCAGGAAACCGAACGCTTCACCCGTGCCGTCGCCGTCCACAATCTTGGGTAGGACCGCGTTCTGCTTCGCCTCGCCAAGCCGTGCCGATTTTGCCTAGCCCCCGCGCCGCTCGGTAATTTTTGCCGAGTTTGCTGAATAAAAATCAAGCAAAAGCAATGCCTTGTCTCTGGCACGCCGCATGCTTCGCTATGGTATGTCAACCCTCTATCGGAGGACTACCATGAGCATTATCGGTTCAGTTACCGCTATCCATCTGGCCCCGCCGCCAAAGAGCGGCAGCAACGCATCCTCCACACTTGCGACCGATCAGGCCGCGGCCAAGAGCGCGACCGCGATCGCGACACAGGCAGCCACACATCTGGCCGCGGACCAGAAGGCGAAGGCCGACGCGCAAGCCATTCAGGCCGACCAGTTGGCGATCAAGACAGCCGGCGTCGCGGTCGACAAAGCCAACGCTCAGGTCCAGGCTGACGAATATTTCGGTGTCAACGTCGCCGCGTGAGGCCGATCGGCGTCCGTGGTGATGATCATGCCACCGGTCCAACTATCTGGTCGGGCAATTTGAGCCGTACAGGCTCAATTCGCTCGCCTGGTGTTGCAATCGGGTTTCAGCCTAACAGCTATGGAGGTGATACTTTCGGCATGCGTCAGCAGGAAATCACGCCATGGATATCGAACAACCTTCGCACTTCCGGCCATCAAAAGGGGATTTTCGTTGGGAAGCCGTAGCGCACCAGCCGTA
>JAQGHW010000274.1 GCA_028291505.1 Rhodopila sp.
AAGGCGGTGGACCAGTCTATCCAGGAATCGGCGTTGTCCTGCGCGTAGGCGTTGTTGTTGCCGTGCTGGGTGCGCCCGAGCTCATCGCCCATCGACAGCATCGGGGTGCCACGGGACAGCAGCAGCGTGGCGAGCAATGCCCTGGCATCGCAGACCCGCGTGGCTACCACCCTTGGGTCGGAGGACGGGCCCTCGGTGCCGCTGTTCCAGGACAGATTGTCGTTGGTACCGTCGCGGTTGTCCTCGCCGTTCGCCTGGTTGCGCTTGGCCTCGTATGCGACGAGGTCGGCGAGCGTGAAACCGTCATGGGCGGTGATGTAGTTGATGCTGCGCGACAACGGTCGCCGGGTGAACACGTCGGCCGATCCGGCGAAGCGGGTGGCGAAGGCGCCCAGCATGCCGGTATCGCCGCGCCAGAAGCGACGGGTGGTGTCGCGGAAACGGTCGTTCCACTCGCCCCACCGGGCGGGGAAGGCACCCAGCTGGTAGCCGCCCGGGCCGATGTCCCAGGGTTCGGCGATCATCACGCAGTGGGACAAGACCGGGTCCTGCTCGACCGCCTGTAGAAAGGGCGCGTTCGGGTCGAAGCCGGTGTCGCGGCGGGCCAGGGTCGTGGCGAGGTCCAGCCGGAAGCCGTCCATGCCGCCGTAGAGTGCCCAGGCGCGCAGGGCGTCCATACCGAGCCGAAGGACGGCGGGGCGGTCCATGGCCAGGATGTTGCCGCAGCCGGCGTCGTTGGCGTAGCGCGATCGATCGGCGGCCAGGCGGTAGTAGCCGGCGTTGTCCAGGCCACGCATCGACAAGGTCGGTCCGAGTTCGTCGCTCTCGCCGGAGTGGTTCAGTACAACATCCAGGATGACGCTGATCCCGGCGTCATGCAGCGCATCGACCGCGGCGCGGACCTCCGGCCAGCCGCCGGGGGCCAGCCGGGGATCGGGGGCCAGGAAGGCGATCGGGTTGTAGCCCCAGTAGTTGGACAGCTTCAGCGGCGGCAGGTGCCGTTCATCGACCCAGGCGGCGCTGGGCATCAACTCCACCGTTGTGATGCCGAGGCGGGTGAGGTGGCGAATGCTGGCGGCATGACCGAGTGCCGCATAGGTTCCCCGGATGGCGGGTGGGATTTCGGGGTGGGTCATGGTGAAGCCGCGGACGTGCAGCTCATACACCACCTGACGGTCCCACTCGAACCGCGGGCGGTTGGTGACCGGCAGGATGGCTTGGGTGCCGACGATCGCCTTGGGGACCAGGACGGCGGTATCCTCGGGACGAGGGCCATCTCGATCGAACAGCAGGGGATCCAGGCGGAACGGGCGGTCGATGGCGGTGGCCCACGGGTCCACCAGCAGCTTGGACGGGTTGAACCGGTGGCCGTTGTTGGGATCCCAGGGGCCGTAGGCGCGCAACCCGTATCGCGCGCCGGGTGGGACGCCCTCAAGATGCCCGTGGAACACCGGCCCGGTGCGGGCGGGCAACCGGACCCGGCCGGTTTCCTGGTCGTTGGCATCGAACAGGCACAGCGCGATTGCGTCGGCGTTGGGCGCGTGCACCGCGACGTCGATGCCATCGCCGGCGATGGTGACGCCCAGCGTGTTACCCGGAGTGTCTGGCGAACTTAGGGCGATTCGGTTCAAGACCGGTCCGCCAGCAGGGATTGGAACAGCGCCACGTAACGGCTGGCGGAGGCGCGCCAGGATACGTCGGCGGCCATGGCGTTGCGCTGCATGCGTTCCCAGATGGGCCGGTTCCGCCAAAGGGCAAGCAATCTGTGCAGCGCGTCTTCGAGTGCTTCGGGCGTGGCCGGCCAGAACTGGATGCCGGTGGCGACGCCGGCGGCCAGGGCGGCTTCATTCGCGTCGATCACCGAGTCCGCCAGGCCGCCGACGCGGGAAACCACCGGGATGGAGCCGTATCGCAAGGCATAGAGCTGGGTCAGTCCGCAGGGCTCGAACCGGGAGGGCACCAACAGGGCGTCGCTGCCGGCCTCGATCAGGTGCGCGAGGGGTTCGTCGTATCCCACGACGCACCCGATGGTGCCGTGGTGTCGTTCGGCCGCGGCGGCGAACGCGCGTTCCAGCGCCGGGTCGCCGGAACCCAGGACAGCGAGCTGGATCCCGTTCGCGGCGAGGCCATCGATCTTATCCACCAGCATATCCAAACCCTTCTGCGAAGTCAGCCGGCTGATGACTCCGACCAATAGCGCGCCAGGCGATCGGGTCAGATCCATGCGCTGCTGCAAGGCGGCTTTGTTGACGGCGCGCCTGGCCAGTTTGCCGCGCGCGTAGCGGGCCGGGATCAGGGGGTCGGTCGCCGGGTTCCACACAATGTCGTCGATGCCGTTCAGGATTCCGGACAGCACGGCGGTCCGGTTGCGCAGCAGGCCGTCCAGAGCCATGCCGTTGTCGATCCCGGTGATCTCGCGCGCGTAGGTGGGCGAGACGGTGGTGATGCGGTCGGCGTAGGACAGGCCGCCCTTCAGGAAGTTGACATCGCCGTAGTGCTCCAGTCCGTCCGGGGTAAACGCTGACCCGGGCAAGCCCAAACGGGCGAACAGGTCGCCCGGATAGCGACCCTGGAACGCCAGGTTGTGGACGGTCAGGACGGTGCCGGGGCGGGGGCCGTCATGAAAATGCAGATAAACCATCGCCATTGCCGCCTGCCAGTCATGCGCATGGACGATGTCGAATGCAAGGCCGGAGACGATCCCGGCACCGATCGCCGCCGCCGCCGCGCCGAGGCCGGCGAAGCGGACGCCATTGTCGAACCATTCCCGGCCGTCCGGACCGAGATACGGA
>JAQGHW010000291.1 GCA_028291505.1 Rhodopila sp.
GGCCGCCAGGTCGTCGGCTGTTACTTCCGGCAAAAGCGCCGCTCGTATTACACCTGCGTTATGAACGACGTGGGTGATGGCGTGGCGTTCGGCGATTTCTTGCGCCGCCTGGGTCGTTGCGATGGGATCCAGCAGGTCGACCTCCACATGCTCGCAGCGTGGATCAGCGGGTTCGCGACGGGCGAGCGAAACAACATGATAGCCGGCCTCCAGCATGTGGATGCAGATCGCGGCACCAATGCCGGTGCTGCCGCCGGTGACAACCGCGACGGTCATGGTGGCGTCTCGACAAGTGCCAGTACCCGCAGCGGACTGCCGGAGCCCTGCCGGATCTTCAGTGGCGCGGTCAGCAGCAGCGCGCCTGTGGGCGGCAATTGGTCGAGGTTTGCCAGGCACTGCAGGCCGTAGCGACCGCGTCCGTGCATGTAGTGGTGCGCGGGATACGGCGGGGTGAAATGCGCCGCCTGCCCAGCGTCGGTGCCGATCGTTTCGGTACCAAAGCCGTGGACATCGCGGTGCTCGACCAGCCATCTGACAACCGCCGGCGCAGGACCCGGTGAGTGTGGGCCGTCATCCAGCAGATTGACGTATTCGCGGGGGGGACGCTTGTGCCAGTCGGTACGAAGCAGCACCCAGGCTCTTGGTGGGATGCGGCCATGCTTCGCCTCCCACGCTTCGACAAATGGAATGGTCAGAACGAAGTCGGCGTTGGCTGTGGATTCCGCGGAACAATCGATGACACAGGCGGGGGCCAGAAAATGTACCGGGGGAATCGTATCGACCGCGTTGTCGGCAAGCTCCTTCCCCGTCACCCAATGGATGGGCGCGTCGAAATGGGTGCCGGTGTGCTCCCCCATGGAGAAATTGTTCCAGTACCATGCCGGCCCACGTTCGTCATATCGGGACACTTCTTCCATGCGGAACGGCGCGCACTGGCCGAGTTCCGGGGGCATGACAATGGTCGGAAACTCAGGAGTGAGGGTATGGGTGAGGTCGATCACCCGGATCGTTCCCCCCGCCAAGGCAGCGGCGAAGACCGCCAAGGCGGAGGTCGCGGCAGGGCGAGCATTCATGCTCCCAACTCCCGTTCCAGTGCCTTCGGCTGCACATCCAACCGCGCTCGGATATCCTGCGCGACGTCCCCGACATAGGCGTCCTCGATACCCTTCCGCAGGGCGTCGACGGTCGCAGTCGCCAGCGCGGCAGGTGATAGTTTCGGTGGCGGCACCGATTGGAACCATTCCGTGTCGAGTGGTCCGGCAAACATGTTCAACACCTTCACCCCGCCACTCCGCAGTTCCGCCCGCAGCGCTTGCGTGGCTGACAGGCATGCGGCTTCGGCGGCTGAGAAAGCCCCGTACAAAGGCCAGTTCATCAACGCATGAACCGACAGCAGGTTGACAAACGCCGCCGCCGCGTTGACGCCGTCCGCACCGCGCGCACGCATCGTGGGACCGAAATGTTGCGCAAGACGTAGCAGGCCAAAGTATCGAATATCCATCTCCTCGCGAGCGACGGTCAGCCCATGACGCCCCATGATCCCGCCGATTCGAGGGTGTTCTGTTGTATTGACAAGAATATCTACACGATGCGCGATCTCCCCGGCCGTATCGGCGACCGACTGGCTGTCTGTGATATCGAGCGAAACGACTTCCACGCCTGGAATTTCGCGCAGAGCTGCCTCCCCCGGGAACGGCTTCCATGGATCGGCGAGGCCCACGAAGACGATCGATGCGCCGGCCGTCGCAATCGCCCGAACCATCGCCTGACCGGTGGCGTTGCGGCCGTCGGTGATGAGCACGCGACGGAATTTGGGGTCGCACGTCAACTCCCGCAGTTGCACGTCATCCTCCTGATGTTCGGTTGGAGTGTCTGGCATTGCGATCGCCACCGCGTTACCGCTTTTGTCCAGCCGCAATGTCATCCGCACGCGGGCACCTTCCGCGACATCGCCGTGCAGATGCGCAACGAATGACGGGCCGCAGTCCAGCGCGACGGTGCCGATACGCCATGGGGTGCGCTCGCGAAAGTAGACGTCGGTGCTGGTTCGAATCGTTGTTTCGGCGAGAACCACGCCGCCGGAGGGCACATCCCGGAACGGTACCCGGCCGGACAGGCAGCGCGAGCAGGCGTCGCGTGGAGGATACAGGATGCAGCCGCAATCAGTACAGACTTGCAGCGCGAAACGACCCTCCGCCGCGGCCGCGGTCAGGCCGAACGCGGTACGGCTGCGGATGCCTTGGGGCAAGAGTGGCTCACGCGTTTTGCGCAGCGGGTCCTTGCGGCGCGGGCGAATGAGAGGTTCGGTCATGCGCGAGCCAGCAACACGGCGGAACTGGCCAGTCCGCGATCATAATTGATCATTCCGAAGCCGGAGACCAGGCCTATCCGCGCGTCCGGCACGGTGGTGTCGCCGGCCTGGTCGGTCAACTGGCGCACTGCCTCCACCATCCCGAGATAGCCGCCGCCGGCACCCGCCTGGCCGGCTGACAACTGGCCGCCGGACGTGTTGTGCGGGAAGTCCCCGTCCGTCGTCAGGGTATGGGCGCGGACGAACGCGGGTGCCTCGCCTTTGGCACAAAAGCCAAGATCTTCAATTTGCATCATCACAATCACCGGATAGTCGTCATAGGTTTGCAGGAAATCAACGGCGTCTGGACCGATGCCGGCCACACTCCAGAGGTCGTCGCGGTCGACCGCCCAACCGCCGCGGAACTGGATCGGATCGTCCTGGTAGGCGTTATGCCGCTCGATCGTTGACAGCACGCGAGCGAAGGGCAAACCCAATGACCTTGCATCGTCCTCGCGGCAAACCAGGAAAGCCTCGGCGCCCGCGCAGGGCATGACACAATCAAAAAGATGGATCGGATCAGAGATCGCCCGAGCACACATGTAGTCATCGAGCGTCAGGGGCTTCTGCATCAACGCGCCGTCGTATCGCTGTGCATTGGCCCGTTGGGCGACGCAGATGCGCCCGAAATCCTCACGCGTGGCACCGGTGCGGTTCATGTAATGGCGGGTGATCAGCGCGAAGCTGGCATTCGGCCCTCCGGAACCGTAAGGATACACCGCATCCTGGGCAAAGCGGGAGAATGAGGACAACGTCTTGCGGAAACTGTCGACGTGGTTCGTATCGGCGGCTACACACGCAACGAAGTCTGCATCGCCACATTGCACTGCTCGTGCGGCGCGGCGTAGCGCGATACCGCCGCTTGCCCCGCCCATTGGCACGTGATCCAGCCAGCGCGGGGATAGGCCGAGATGTTGCGTCAAGCCCACCGCCGTGTCGGGGGCGAGGGTAAAACTCGACACCGATAGTCCATCAAGGTCCGTCGGTTTCAAGCCGGTTCGTTGCGTCATCGCATACAGTGCCCGCCCGACCCACCAATGGGCACTGTCCACGGAATAGCGGCGATACGGGACACTGATCGGTGCGCAGACCGCAACGCCGTCGTAGCCGCGCCGCTTCATCGCGGCCGCCGTTTCAGCGCGCGCGTGTCGTGTGCGGTCGTGGCCAGCGAGGCGATCAAGGTCCGGAGTTCCCCACGTTGGATTTTCTGTGTCGAGGTCAATGGTAGTTCCGATACGAAGGCGATGAAGCCGGGCGCCTTGTAGTAGGCCAATCGCTCGACGCACCATGCGGTGATTTGGTGGGCCAGCGCTTCGTTCGGTTCGCCGCCGGTGACGATACATGCAAAGACTTCCTCGCCGCGCACCGGGTCGTTGGTTGGTGCCACGGCGACCGCGACGACCGCGGGATGCTGACGCAGCGCGCTTTCGACCTCAACGGCAGCGATGTTTTCACCGGAGCGACGGATGACGTTCTTGCGGCGGTCGACAAAGTGCATCGATCCGTCCGGCTCGCGGCGGACAACATCGCCGGTGTGGAACCAACCGTTCGCCCAGGCCTCGGCGGTTGCATCTGCGTCTTTTAGATATTCCCGGAAGAAGCCAAAACGTGGATCAGGCCCAGCGTGACGTACCAGCAGTTCGCCTTGTTGGGCATCCGAACCGTCGTCCCGCACAATGCGGCATTCGATTTCCGCGGTGGGGCGGCCGAAGCAGTAAGTGCCGACGTGGCGAGGTTCCTCGTTGGCGGCGATGACCGCCCCTGCGCCAGTTTCGGTCATCGCCCAGGCCTCGATCAGCGGGAAGCCGAAACGTTCTTCGAATGGCGCGTGCAGCTTGCCATCCACGCCCGCGCCGAAGCCGAAACGAACAGCATGTGCCTGGTCGTCAACCGATGGTGGATCAGCCATCAGGATCGCCGGCATCACCCCCAGGTAATGAACGACGGTTGCTCGCGCGTCGCGTACCGTTCTCCACCAGGTACGAGGATGGAAGCGGTCGAGCGGGATCAGGCAGCCGCCGGTCACCAGCATCGCCATGGCCGAAAAGGCGAGTGCGTTCATATGAAACAGCGGCAGCGGCGTCAGCATGCGCTCCTGCCCGGGACGCATCGTTCCTAGGCCGCCCAAACGCGCGTACCAGTCCCCGGCCGCGAGAAAGTAGGCGTTGGGCAGGACGCAGCCTTTGGGCCGCCCGGTTGTGCCGGATGTATAGAGCAGGGCTGCCTCATCCGTGGCTGAACCCAGTTTCGTCACCGACACGGGAGCGTCGTCGGGTGCGGTGATCGAGACCGGGCGATCACCGGCGGCTTCCAGCAACATGGCGTGACGGGACGCTATGGCAACGATTGCGACGAGTTCGGAATGGGCGATGACATAACCGAGTTCGATAACGCGCAAATCCGGGTTCAGCGGCACGATCGATACACCGAGCGCATTCAGCGCAAACCAATGAAGGAAAAAGCTGGGGCGGTTTTCCAGCAGCAGCCCGACGCGGTGACCCGGGCCGTATCCGGCATCGGCATACCGGGCGCGAAGGGCCAGGGCAGCGTCAAAGGCCTGCGTGTAGGTGATATCGCCGGGTTCGATACCGTAGACGGTGGCGGTTTCAGGTGTTACGGACAACCAGACGCGGTCCGCATGGGCTTCCGCCGCTCGGGAGAAGACCTCGAAGATTGTTGCTGGTGCGCTGGTCATAAAAATCATAAGAACAACTGAATGCTGCCGAA
>JAQGHW010000294.1 GCA_028291505.1 Rhodopila sp.
ATCCCGGTCGTCGAGCGCGAAACCAATCGGCTGGTCGGCATCGTCACCAACCGCGACGTCCGCTTCGCCACCGAACCCAGCCTAAAAGTCTACGAACTGATGACGCGGGAAAACCTCGTAACCGTCAGCGCCGAGGTCGGCGCCGACCGCGCTCGCCACCTGCTGCACAAGCACCGGATCGAGAAGCTGATCGTCGTCGATGACGCCTACCGCTGCATCGGCCTGATCACCGTCAAGGACATGGACAAGGCCGAATCGCACCCGCTCGCCAACAAGGACGAACTTGGCCGGCTGCGAGTGGCCGCCGCGACCGGTGTCGGGCCGGATGGCGCCGCCCGCGCCCGCGCGCTGATCGCCGCCGAGACCGACATCATCGTCGTCGATACCGCGCACGGCCATTCCGACGGCGTGCTGCGGGCGGTCGAGGCGATCAAGAAAGCCTCCAACACCGCCCAGGTAATCGCCGGCAATGTCGCGACTCCCGAAGGCGCGCGCGCCCTGATCGAAGCCGGGGTTGACGCGGTGAAGATCGGCATCGGCCCGGGCAGCATCTGCACCACGCGCATCGTCGCCGGCGTTGGTGTGCCGCAGTTCACCGCGGTGATGGAGACCGCCGCCGCCTGCAGGGAACACGGCATCCCCTCGATCGCCGACGGCGGCATGCGGACCAGCGGCGACGTGGTGAAAGCCATCGCCGCCGGGGCCGACTGCTGCATGATCGGCAGCCTGTTCGCCGGAACCGACGAAGCGCCCGGCGAGGTATTCCTGTACCAGGGCCGATCCTACAAATCCTACCGAGGAATGGGCAGCCTGGGCGCGATGGCACGCGGTTCGGCCGACCGGTATTTCCAGCAGGATATCAAGGACCAGTTGAAGCTGGTGCCCGAGGGTGTCGAGGGCCGCGTCGGCTACAAAGGGCCAGTCGGCAATGTCGTGCACCAGTTGGTCGGTGGCCTGAAGGCTGGCATGGGTTACACCGGTAGCGCGGACATCGCCTCATTACAGGCCAACACTCGGTTCCGTCGGGTGACCGGGGCAGGGCTGCGCGAAAGCCACGTGCATGACGTCGCGATCGACCGGGAAGCGCCGAACTACCGGCAGGACTAGAGCATGATCACGCTAAGCGGAACGTTGAAGCGTGTGAATCATGCGATCAAACTAAGAGTTAGAGCATATGCAGGCTGCACAGTCAGCCTGCATATGCTCTAAAAGCGCCGCCACCACCGGTCTGCAACCGCCTCAGGCCGCGTAACCCAGCCAACTCGTCTCCGCCGGTTCCAGCAGAGCCTCCTCGTGCACGCCAGGCACTGATGCCGGCATCTGGAATGGCCGGCGTGCGATCGCCAACAGCTCCCCTGTCCCGTCCAGCCAGTCGCGCGCATCAAGCTCGCCGATGGGTTCAGTGCTCCGCCGCAGGATCACCAGGCCCCGCCGTAACAACGCCGAGGAACTCAGGCAGCGCAGCGCCAGCGTCTCCATCAGATCCGGAGCCCAACCCATTCCCCGCCATCGCATCAGCCATTCTTCCAGATGTTCGGCACCCGGATCATCCATCGAGAACACGATCATTGCTTCCGCGTGCCGGTCGGCGTTCCCGATCAAGGTCAGTGCATCCCCGAACGGTTGATCAGCCACGGTATTCAGACACAAAACCATTGTGTACTGGCGCCCCAGGCTAAAGGCGAGAGTCAGGTCGTGGGCCACATATCCGCCTCTACGCAGCTTCAACGCATCCTGCGGCAACGGACCGACACCGACCGGTTCCGAGACACCCAGCCGGCCGAACAACTCCAGATCCAGGCCAACGCCGCAAGCAATATCCAGCACGGACGGGAACTGGTGCTTTTCATTCAGAAATCGGAATGGCGCAACGTCGATCACCGAGTCCAAGGCTTCCTCCGGCGCGAACAGCGGGTCTAGAGCACGCAAAGTCTCCTCCCACGACCGTGCAAGGAGCGTGAGCGGGTCCAGGAACGCACCGGTGGAATACCGCCGCACCGTGTCGATCGGCGCGGGATCATGGATGATCGCCGGGTTGGGCGACTTCGAGCTGCCCAACACATAGCCGGTGTCGGCATAGTGCAGCGACAAACTCCGCAGATCGGAGTCATCGAGCCCCGATCCCTCGACAACCCGCCGGTACATGCTTTGCCAGTGATCGGATTCCCGCGTCTCGAACGCCCGCGGATTGGCGGCCAGACAGGCGAGCCACCCCACCAATACCTTCGCGGTCAACTGGGCCCGCCCACGGATCGGAAAGTGCCAAAGCGGCAGATCCGGCAGCAAGGTGCCGCGAAGCAGCTTACCCAGGTGGCGGACGGCATGGTTGCCTCTCAGCACGATAAGGTCCGCCTGGAAGACGCCGTCCAGCCGCAGCACCGCCTTGTAGACCGGCGAAGCCTCGACCGAACGCCGATGGACCAGTCCGCGCGGCGGGTCCGCGGTCGCGGAGTCGTCCATAACCACGAAATTGTGCCACGCCATCGCACCAAAGCCGTTCGGAGGAATCTTGCGGAGCTGAGCGTGAAACGCGGCACGACTGGTGGTGCCGATGAACTCGTCCGCATCCAGGAACACCACGAAGTCGGCGAAATAGCTGCTTTGGGCGGCGCACAGCAGCCGGGTCATCCGCTCGCCCTGAGTGTAGCCAAATTTACAACTGTCCGTAACGACCACATTCCCCAGTTCCCGAACCAACGCCAGGACAATCGCGCGCGTTTCGTCAACCGAGGCGTTGTCGAGCACGATCAGCACGTCCAGCAGCGCGGCATTATGCCGGATCATTGGCTCGATGATGTCCTGCTCATTCTTGACCATCGCCAGGCCGATGACGCGCGGCTGGCCGGAAGGTCGATGACTGTAAGGCACATATTCCTCCGTCCGATGCGGCGAACTGTGCCCGCAAAAGGTTAACGCTTGGTAAATCTGGCCCGCCCGCCGGCATACAGCTCGTCCGAACGGCACACCCTCCGTTAACGTCTTGGAAACTAATCGTCCGTAGAAGGGTCCGCACTCGCCATGGGGCCACCAGGAGACGACACCGATGCCATCGATCGAATTCACCTTGATGGTTGGCTGTCCGCTGAAATGCACGTTCTGTCCGCAAGACACACTACGGGACCGGTACGCAAAAAATACCAAGTATTTCTCCCTGGAAGACTTCAAAACGGTCCTGTCCAAGGTGCCGAAACACGTCCGGATCGACTTCTCCGGCATGGCTGAACCCTGGGCAAACCCCGATGCGACCGCGATGCTGCGCCATGCGCTCGAAGCCGGCTACACCATGGCGATCTACACCACGCTCTACGGGATGGAGGCGGACGATGGCCAGGTGGTCATCGAACTGATCCGCAAACACGCAGCCCAGCTAGAGGTGCTGTGTCTCCACCTCCCCGACCAGAACGGCAACATGCGCGGCTGGAAGCACAGCCCCCTGTACGAAGCCAACCTCCTCAGTTTCATTACGCTCGGGCTTTCCGGCATCCTGCCTCGGTTCGAGGTGATGACAATGGATATTGCTGGCAAGCCGCATCGCGACCTCGACCATCTGGGCATCCAGCTCGGCGCCTGGGTGGGCCACACCCGAGCCGGCAATGTTGGTGCCGCCGAGGTGTCCGGGCAGGCCATCCTCGAAATGCCGGTGAAACATGGTGCGGTCACCTGCAGCTTCACGCCATTCTATGATCAGAACGTCTGTCTGCCGAATGGCGATGTGGTTCTGTGTTGCATGGATTATTCGCTCAAGCATAAGATCGGCAACCTGCTGGAACAGGAATATTACGAGATGTACGCCTCTGGTGGCCTCTCGCAGCTGATCAGTGAGAACATGGATCCGACCTTTTCGCGGAAGTCCCTGTGCAAGACCTGTGACCGCGCGAAACCATATAGCATCGGTCCCGTGAAACATTTCTGGCAGGCCGCATAGCGCACTCCAATTCGACCAACAGTCGAAACTTCGGACCGCATTGCGAATCAGGGAGGCAGATGACTCATTTCAATATCGTCCATATACTTCCTGATGGCGACCTTAACCTTCGCGCCTATCACGAAGTTATCGACTCCGTCCGGTGGGGCCTTCAGCAACTCGGACATGAAACCACATACAGCGTCAACGAAGTTTGCCAAAACGCCCGGAACATCATTTTCGGAGGCCACCGTGCGCCTGACGTGGTCATCGGCAGTCCGGAGCATACGATCTACTATAACCTGGAGCAGATCAGGGGAAGTTCGCAGTTCGACCCGAACGACCCGCATCCTCTCGTAACGTATATTTCATCCAATCTGCACGTCTGGGAATATAGCGGCGCCAATTTGGCGAGCTGGAACGCATTAGGTCCGAAGCATCCGATAAAACACGTGCCGATCAGTTATGCTCCCGGTCTTACCCACATCAAGAGTGCCGAAAAGCAGGACATCGATATTCTGATTTACGGATCGGTAGGCGAACGAAGGCTTTCCGTGTTTTCGTCCGTCTGTGACCTTGCCAACGCCGGCATATCCACGGTCTTTGCTTGCGGCCTATGGGGCGCGGATCGGGATAGTCTGATCGCCCGGGCGAAGATCGTCCTGAATGTCAATCATTTGACTGAAAGAAGAATACTGGAGATTGCGAGAGTGTCGTACCTGATGGCCAATTCCAAAGCCATCGTCGCTGATGTCTCCGCCGACACATATATCGAAAGCGATATCGTCGACGGCATCATCTTCGTGCCCATCGACGATATTGCCGAAACCTGCTGCCGGCTGTTGGCGGACGAACCGCGCAGAACCCAGTTGGAACGCCAGGGCTTCGCATGTATCACGCAGCGCGATATACGCAAATTTCTGGCGGCGGCTTTAGCGTGAGCGGTCAAAGCGTGGAATCACGCGATCAACAAAAGTGTCCTAGCACTCAGTCGCCGGGGACGTCGCCCGCGGCAACAGGATCGTGATCGTCGTCCCCTCGCCGACCACGCTGTACACCCGGACGGTTCCACCGGACTGGCGAACGAAGCCATAAACCTGGGCCAACCCAAGTCCGGTGCCTTTACCAACTTCCTTGGTGGTGAAGAACGGCTCGAACAACCGCGCCTGCACCTCCTCGGACATGCCGGTACCGCTGTCCTGGACGACCACTGTCGCATATTCACCCGCCGGCAGGTCTGCCTCGGCGTCCTCGACACACAGGTTACCGCTGGCGATCCGCAACGTACCGCCACTTGGCATCGCGTCGCGCGCATTGATCGCCAGGTTCAGCAGCGCGGTTTGCACCTGGCTGGCATCCGCCATCACCGGCCACGCGTCCGGTGCCATGTCGTATTCCAGGCGAACCGCCCCGCCAACGCTCCGCTCCAGCAGTTCGTGCATCTCCCTCACCAGCGTGTTCAGCGGCAGATACTCCATTCGCAGGTGCTGCTTGCGGGCGAACGCCATAAGCTGCGCGATCAGTTTGGCGCCCCGCTGCGCCGCGCTGATCGAGCTGTCAATCAGCCGCAGGCTCCTGGGGTCCTCGGTCCGGCGCCTCGTCACCTCCAGACCACCCAGGATCGCGGTCAGCAGATTATTGAAATCATGTGCGATGCCCCCGGTAAGCTGGCCTAACGCCTCCATTTTCTGCAATTGACGGATTTGCTCGCCCGCGCGCGCCCGCTCCGCGATCTCGGAGCGAAGCTTCTCATTCGCCTCGGCCAGGTCACGGGTACGTTCGCCGACGCGATCTTCCAGCTCCGAATTCAATGCCTCCAGCGCGTCGCGCGCCTGCTTCTCGACCGAGCGATCGTAGAGGATCTTCAGGTATCCAGCCACTTCGCCGCGCCGGTCGCGCAACGCCACCATCCGACCGCTGGACCAGAAACGCGTGCCGTCGCGGCGGCGGTGCCACCGTTCGGCGCGGACGCTCATCCCGTCGTGGGCAGCCCGCATTTCCGCCTCAGGCACGTCGGCACCGACATCGTCGGCCATGAAGATGCGCGCACACGGCTCGCCGATAATATCCTCCGGCGCATAACCCAGGACCGCCTGGGCGCCCGAATTCCAACTCGTGATCCGGCCATCCAGCCCGCAGGTGAAAATCGCATAGTCGACTGCGCTCTCGACGATCATGCGATAGCGCTCGCCGGCCTCCTGCGCCTGCGTCTCGGCGTGCCGCAGCCGCAACATCGCACGCGCGACGGCGATCAGTTCCATCGGCTCGACCGGCGTCGTCAGATAGCAGTCCGCGCCACTTTCCAGGCCGATCACCTTGTCGGCCGTGCTGATCGCGGTGGCGGAGATCTGCAGTACAATGATGTCGGGCCAGTTCGCCTTGATGCGGCGGCAAACCTCCAGCCCATCGACATCGGGCAGGTTGACGTCAAGCAAAACCAGCGACGGATGCCGCTTCGCGATCAAGGCCAGGGCGGTCATGCCGTCCTCGGCCTCCAGCACCTCCATCTCGCCCAATGACAGCGACCGTGTCTTGACGTAGCGGTTCGCCGCGTCGTCGTCGACGTTCAGGACCAAGGGGCGGGTTCGGCTGACCGACATCACGTTCATTCAATCGCCTCGCGCCAGCCCGAATGCGGGTCCGCCGGCCAGGCATCCGCCAGCGCGCGTTGCATCAGTTCGCGGGTCAAGCTCGCCTTGGACAGAATAGTCCGCGCGTGATCCAGCCGGCCGCGCTGGTGCGCTGTCAGGACCGAGGACGTGCACACGATCACCGGAATCCCAACGGTCGAGGGGTCCGCGCGCAGGCGGTCCATCACGTCGAAGCCATCGATATCGGGCAGGCGCAGATCCAGCAGCAGGACGTCCGGCCGCGACAATCGGGCCAGCCGCAGCCCCTCGACGCCGGTTTCAGCCTCCTGGACCAGCAATGGACCGCACCCGCCGAGCATCTGGCGGAGTACGTAACGGGATGTCTCCTCATCATCGACAAGCAGAACGCGGCGTGGCTGCCCGGGTTGGGACACGACCGCAGGAGTGATTGCCGTCGCCGGACCCAGGGAGCTTGGTATGCATAATATAAACGTCGATCCGACGCCTGGCGTGCTGCGCAAAGTGAGCGCGCCGCCCAGCAGTTCAGCGAGCCGGCGAGACAGCGGCAGCCCAAGGCCGGTGCCTTTGGCGCGGAATTGAAGCAGGTTGGCGACCTGGGAGAATTCCTGGAACACCATGTCGTGGTCCTCGGGGGCGATGCCAATCCCGGTGTCGACGACCTCCAGCCTGCATTGCCGCGTTTCACCGTCGAACACGGCGGAAACCCGAACTTCGCCTCGTTCGGTAAACTTGAGCGAGTTGGAGATCAGGTTGCGCAGGATCTGGGCCACCTTGGCCTCGTCGGTGAACAGCGCCGGGCAGTTCGTCGGCTCCTCGAAAATCAGCTCCACGGCGTCGTTCTGCTGCAACGGCTTCATCACGCCCCGCAACGCGCCGAACAACTCGCTGACAGTGAAGTACCGCGGCCGGA
>JAQGHW010000296.1 GCA_028291505.1 Rhodopila sp.
CGGCGCTGATGGGGATCACGGTGCATGACCACATCATCGTCGGGAAGGGCAAGTGGCTCAGTTTCCGAGCGGAGAAGCTGCTTTGATCCAGGGACGCCTGGTGTCGATCCCTTATGAGGCCCACGGGCCAAGATCCCGGGTCCGACGGTGGGGGACGAACCGATGGTGGTTTCGCATGCGACCGGCCCAGTATCGCGCATCATAGGAGCGAAATACGTCGGTTTTGGTTTGAAGTCGCCGATTCACGCGGCAAATCGTGGTCGCGTTGCGACTCACGCTTCTCTGCGATCGGGTACTAGTCGGTCAGGCCTTCTTTTCAATGCTGGCCAGGCCGGGAGCCGGTCTGTAGGGGTTGTGGTGCGGGGTGTTGTGTACGGTAGCTTGCGCATCGTAGGCTTTGATAGCGGTCGTTACGTCGACGCTTGCCGAGGGTAATAGCCGGGCGGGGTCGATATCGCCGACGGTCGCTACCAGCGTGTCGAATACCACCTGTACGTACGCATCGTCCTTGCCCGTCAGTCTGGCTTCGCCCAATTTCTGGGCGGCGGCGAAACGGCGGATCATTGGTTCGGACTTTCCGCTTGGATCGAATTCGGCGCCCAGAATGGATTTGGCGGCATCGATCACGGCAATGCGCGACGCGACGGCGGCGTCCAACGTATCGGCGTCCAGGGCATGGGCTATCACCGAAGCCAGTTCGGAGGCGTGGCGCGACCGCATCGCATCGATTTCGCCGTCCTTGGCGGACACCTTTGCGACTGCGCTGATCAGTTCGGCCTTCAACCTGACCACAGCGGCTGCCCCCTCGTCGGTCGTTTCGACGGGAACTCCGTCCAGGAGGACAGTCTTCATGATTTCACTTTCAGGGTTGGTATCGCCAGCACCTCGGGCAGTCCAATCGGTTTGTCGATGCGATGGATGACCGGGGTTGGATAATGGACGGGCTGCCGATTGAGATATCAGCATCCTGCTTGGCGTGAGGTCGGCCTCACGTGGTCGCGCTCATCGTCCTTGATGTCCCGAGAAGCATCGCGGTCCCCCAACATGCGCGCGGAGGGCGGAATATTGCAATGGTTACCGGGCCGGCTGCATACAAATGGCGGGCGGGGCATTTCCAACCCGGGGGTGTGGTCGGAGAGGATCGCCTGGAGGGGGCGGCTCGCACGATCTTGCTTGTCGCGCTCGTTTCCGGCGCGGTTTCCAGGCGTTCTTATTTTGCGTTGTGCAGGTAGGAATGCAAATGGCGATCGAACCGCAGCCGTTGCCGCCCGAGCTTCCCGGGCCGGGCGGGGATATCCCGCCGCCGGAGGTGCCGGTGCCCAGCGATCCGGTTCCTGCGCCCGGGCTGCCGCCTCAGGTGTAGGCTGGCTTGTCGGGGTCGGGCGGCCGGCGCCACTTTCAGCGCGCGGATCCGTGGGGTGAGCTTCGACATCAGCGCATCGCCGGCAGACCCGACCGGCGCGGCGACGGGGGTTCTTCGGCAAGTCGTGCCCGCCAGCAAGGCCATTGTCTTTTGTATCCATGGGTTCTATAGTTTCTCTGGTTTTGGGGAACGAAGCCATGGCAGGAAAAACCCTATCGGCCTATGTCTCCGAGGAGGTTGCGGAGAACGTTGCTTTGGAAGCTCGGCGAGAAGACCGCTCGCCCGCTCAAATCGCGGGCTTGGCGCTGCGATTCTTCGTTTCCTTGCCCCGGGATGCACGGGCGTCACTGGCTTCGCTGTACAACCTTGGCACGCAGGATGAATGCCGTCAGGCGGTGAACGAGGTGGCCAGAGCGCTCAACGTCGCCGAATTCGAGATGACGTGTCGTCGCATGGCGGACGTTGCCGGGAAGCTCGTTGCTGATGAGGCTTCGAAGGATGAAATCGACCAGGCGGCGGTTGATCTGACCAGATCCGCTCTGAAACGCCGTGGATGAGTGGGGACTGCCCGGCGGCGGACAGGTTATCAGCCTGTGCGTCGATCTGAACGTTTGGGTACGCTATCTGCTGGGTTCTCGCAGAGGCAACACGCGGCAGACCGCGGCAGATACAATCGTCGAAGCGGCCCGCAGTGGCCGATCTGCCGCCGGGCCGGTGCAGTTGGTTGTCTCACACACGATGCTGTCGCGCCTGGAGGACGTCCTAATTCGGCTCGCATTCCCATCAGGCGATGCGTCGGCGTTCTGCTCATTGATCGGCGCATTCGCGCGACGGGGACCCTACGGCGTTGCGCCGCATCTGGTGCCTGGTGGAGGGACGTCTCCGACCGCTGAGTCATCGATGCCGATCTACAATCCTTATGACCCGTCGATCGTTCCGCCGCGTGGCGACGATGAGGACGGCAGGGTTCTCGACACGGCGGTCGCTGGCCGAGCGCATATTCTGGCGACGTACAATTTTGGGGACTTCACGAGCCCGAACACGGTTATTCTGGAACCGGGACACGTCCAGGTTTTTCAGGCGGCGCCCGTTAGCGTGCTTATCATGCACGCCGATCGGGTCGCTGATTACCTGCGGACGGGTCACCTTTCGGCAACCTCCCTGCGCCAAATTCCATAAGGCAGGGAGGTCTCGGATGCAGCAATCTTTCCGCCCCGGCGCCGGCATCGTGAACTCCGGCGCGTTCGACCTCGGAGTAGTCGCGGGAGCCGGTCCTACCGTCCCAAGGTCGGCATCGTGAACTCCGGCCCGCGGCGGGTTCCGGCGGTCCAGCGCTGGGTGATCGCCTTGTAGCGGGTATAGAATCTGACGCCTTCTGGTCCGTAGATATGGTGGTCACCGAACAGCGAGTGCTTCCAGCCGCCGAAGGAGTGGAACGCCATCGGCACCGGGATCGGCACGTTGATCCCGACCATCCCGATCTGGATCGCCTGGGTGAAGTCTCGTGCGACGCCGCCGTCGTTGGTGAACAGGGCGACGCCGTTGCCATACTCATGCGCGTTGATCAGCCGGGTTGCTGTCGCGACGTCGGGGGCCCGCAGCACGGACAGCACCGGCCCGAAGATCTCATCCTTGTAGATCCGCATGTCGGGGGTGACGTTGTCGAACAGGCAGCCGCCGAGGAAGAAACCGTTCTCGTATCCCTGCAGCTTCAGGCCGCGGCCATCGA
>JAQGHW010000336.1 GCA_028291505.1 Rhodopila sp.
CCTAGCGCAGCCATAGGCCGCAACCAAACAAGGGGACGGCGTTCCCTGCATTCCACGGGCTATACTGGTTCCGACCAAAGACCCAGACCAGCCAGGGAGGAAACGCCGTGGAACCATTTGTATCCAAGCATGCGCATGCTGTCACCGGGACTCTGTCCGGGTTTGATCGCCTGGTGTTTCGCGGGACGCTGCGAATGCTCGCCCATTGCGGCGGCATGATGAGCTACCTGCATGCGGTGAAGGTGCTGCTGAAGGACTTCGCCAGCCACGCCGAAGCGATGACCAAGCGGTTGCGGGAGGCGTCGGAAGCGCTGGCGCGGAAGACTGGCCGGCCGATCCGCTACCTGGCGTCGAGTGCCATCAACAAGGAAGACATTGCCCGCGAGATCGCCCGGATGGACGGCATCGAACAGGGGCTGATCTGCATCCTGACAGCCGTGGAACCCTGTCTGTCGTATGAGATCGTGCGTGACCGCAACAGCAAATACCTGGACTTGCAACCGCGCCATCGTAAGTGCCTGCACCTCTACCACTACCACATTCACCCACGGTTCGGCTTCATGCATGCCCGCATCCAGACCTGGTTCCCGTTCGCGGTTCAGATCTGCCTCAATGGCCGGGAATGGCTGGCTCGTTCGATGGATGCCGAGGGTCTGCACTACGTCCAACGCGACAACTGCTTCACCTGGCTGGCAGACCCCGGTCAGGCGCAGCACCTGATGGCCCAGCAGGTGCGGTCAGACTGGCCTGAACTGCTGAACGACATCGCGCACGGCCTGAACCCGGAGCACGCGGCGATGTTCGCAGCCTTTCCGATGGACTATTACTGGTCGACCTATCAAAGCGAATGGGCCACCGACGTGCTGTTCCGCGCGCCCCAATCGTTGGCCGGGCTGTATCCGAAGCTGGTCCGGCACGCGATGACCACATTCGCCAGCCCGGACGTGCTGCGCTTCCTCGGCCGCAAGGTCCCGGCCAACGGTAACATTCCCCCCTTGTTGCAGGCCGAGGTTGCCAGCGACATGAAACAGCGGCCTGAAGGTGTGCGGGTCAAGCACCGGGTGGGGACGAACTCGGTCAAGATGTACGACAAGCAGGGCAGCGTTCTACGGGTCGAGACGACAATCAATGACGTCGACGGGTTCAAGACGTTCCGTTCGCCTGAGGGAAAGCCGGATGCTCCCAAGAGCCAACAACGCATGCGCAAGGGGATCGCCGATCTGTATCGCCGTAGCGAGACCTCGCAGGCCTGCAATGACCGCTTCCTGCGGGCGTTGGCCGCGGTCGACGACACCACGGCTTTGGGTGAACTGACGGTTCGGCTGAGCCAGCCAGTCAAGCGCGACGGCCGCCGCGGACGGGCGATCAATCCATTCGCGCCGGGCGATGCCAGACTGATCGAAATCGTCAGCCGGGGTGAATTCGTCATCAACGGCTTCCGCAATAAGGACCTGCGCGGGTTGCTGTTTGCTGAGGCGGATGCCTCGAAGCAGGAGCAGCGTCGCCATGCCGCGGCGGTGTCGCGCCAGATCGCTCTGTTGCGTGCGCACCGGCTGGTCCGGAAGGTTCGCGGAACCCACCGCTACCATCTGTCGGCGAAGGGCCGGGTCATTCTCACGGCGTTGATCTGTGCACGAAACGTTGGGACGGAAGCATTAATCAAATTAGCAGCTTAGCCGACCGCTCGGCGAAAATCGTCGCAGGCTGCGGTGATTCGGAGGGTTAGCAGAGCAGGGTTTGCCGGTCCATGCCACACAATGCGCGGCTTGCCCGCGCGTTGCACCGCGTTTGTCAGCGCGTTGAATCGCCTGTGATGAGGCGCTGCGCGAGCGGATATGGTGGGGTTTGTCCGTAGTCATCACCTGAGGCGGACATGACGGTTGTATCACGCGATAGAATTACCCCGCCGAACAACTCCGCATCCAGGCGGCGCGTTGCAAGGGATGGGCGGGTAGCCTGCCGGATGCTGTCCATCGCGCATGTGCTGGACGAGTCTACGCAGGGGGCTTTTGGCATTAGACCATCCGGAATAGAACGTGAGAGGCGCAGTTCCTCGCTGCTGAAGCAGGGGTCGGTGATCGGCGCATCGGACAGGCGCGGTAACGGGACCGTGTCCACCCTCCATTTTTTGTGATCCTAAGGGCGCGAACAGCATAGTACTTCTGGAATTGCCTTACGTGCTGTTTCAGAAAAACGAGTCCTGTCGTGGGAGGGATGAATGCCCGAAAGTAACATTACTCATGTAAAACAGTGGTATCGCGACCTGGAGGCTCGCGATCTTGATAAGGTCGTCGGGATCTTTTCGGACGACGCAATCCTTGTCTATGGCGCCGGCGAATCAGCCGTTGCGGTCCCCTACGCCAAAAAAGTACGCGGAATCGGCGAGATCAGGGGATTCTATGAAAGGCGATTTGCCAAGGGGCCGGATTTCGCAGCCATTCGTCCCTTCTGCGGAATTCGCAAGGACATCCGTGAACTGGGCCGATGGGTGATCGTCATTGGAAACATCGCGGACCGGAATGAAGACGGCACTATCGGTTATGCGGGAAGATTTCTCCAGATCTGGAGCTTTGATCCCAAAACGCGCAGAGCTACGTCCACCTCTGTGTATTTCGATGTGAATGCGGCAACAGATGCGCCCGACATCGTCATGATCGGCGACCTGAGAGACGATTGAACGAAGGCACAATAGCAAGCTGTGGCGTTTTCAAGGGCGACCAGAAGCGGTTTGTATCGGGCCTCTTGTTTATTATACACTGATCCGTCGTTCGTCACGGTAGGCGGCGCAGGTGGGAACGTCGTCATGGCTTCTGCGACGATCGGTCAGGATCTGAAGGGAGCCGTAGCGGAGCGCAAGCACGTTACAATTCTTTTTGCGGACATCGTCAACTCCACGCATTTGATCCGCGGCTTCGATGCAGAGCAGTCCGTTCATCTGCTCGACGAAGTCGTCGCCGGAATGGTTGCGGCGGTTCAGACGGAGGAAGGGCGCGTCCTGCGTCTGCAGGGCGATGGGATCAAAGCGGTATTCGGCGCACCGTATGCCCAGGAAAACCATGCAGAGCGAGCCTGTAATGCGGCGCTTGAGATCCACGATTTCGCCCGCCGAAAGAAAGTCAGGGTTCGTGTCGGCATAAACTCGGGCGAGGTCGTCACGCGGTCTGTTCCACTGGAACAGGGTCCGGTCTACGAGGCCGGTGGCATGGCAGTTCATCTTGCCGCACGCATCGAACGATTTGCCGCCCCAGGATCAACTTGTCTTTCCGAAACAACCGCCCGGCTGGTCCGTTGCCGGTTCCACGTCAGGCAGTTGAAGCCGAGAAAGGCGAAGGGGCTTGTGGATGTTGTGCAGGTCTTCGTTTTGATGCGGCGTATGCCGAGCCGTAGCCGCTGGGAGGCCAGAGCGGCCTATGGTGGCGTTGGCCGGCTTGTCGGCAGATCGAGCGAACTGACCCTCCTGACCGGGGCGTTGGCTGATGTTGCGACTGGGCACGGTACGACGTTTGCGCTGGTAGGGCCGCCAGGCATCGGAAAGTCGCGCCTCGTCTTCGAACTCCTGCGCGACAAAATCCGGTCGCGCTGGACCTGCTTTCGGATGTCTGCCGAAGCCACCGATGTCCACACCGGCCTACGCCCCTTCGCAAACATGTTGCGTGAGTGGCTCCGCATAGGGCAACAGACCGCACGCGGCGACGCTTGGCGAGACGCCGAGAGGCGGTTATCCGAACTCGATGGGCTCCGGGCGGAGGATCTCGGCGCGCTAGCGGCGCTCTTGGACCTTACAGGCATGGGCAACACAGGGACCATGACTGGGTCGGACCTGCGTGGAGCCATCATCCGGGCGGTCCGCAAATTGTTGCACGCATGCGCCGGTCGCGGACCGGTCATTTTAGTCGCCGAGGACGTCCACTGGCTGGATACTGACAGCAAGGACATGCTCTGCGCCATCATGTCGAGTGCGGAACATGTCCCGATGGCCGTGATGGTGACCTACCGGTCGGGGCATCCGACAGAGCCGGTTCAAGGATTGGCGAAATTTCGCGTCGACATTCCACCTCTCAGCGAAGATCAGGCACGTGATCTGCTGACCAGCAGGCTCGGATCCCACAGGTCGCTTGAGGCGCTGAAGAGGCAAATTGTCGAACGGGCTGGCGGCACGCCGCTCTTCCTCGAGGCAATGGCCCGGGAAGTGATCGACGGCGGCCTCCTTAACCGCCGCGATGCCGGCTTCGAACTATCCGGTTCGCGGGCTGCTCTCAGCCTGCCGCCCACGATCAACACGCTCCTCTCGGAGAGGCTGGACCGGCTGCCCGGCCGCCTCAAGGTTCTCGTCCGACTCGTATCGGTCATCGGTCAGGAGGCGCCGCTGCCGCTGGTCCTGCAACTGCTGCCCCCCGGACACGCTGATGTCGAATCGGATTTGTCCGATCTGATAACGGCAGGCGTTCTCCTTCCGTCAGGTCCGGAAGAAGATAGGCGGGTACGGTTCAACCACGTGCTTACGCAGGAGGCCGCCTACCAAGCCATCCTAAAGGAAGACCGCCGCATCATGCACCATCGCGTCTTCCGAGCTTATGAGGATCTCTACGCGGAGCGTCGGGATGAACATGCGGAGGTTCTCGCTCTACATGCGCAGCGCGCCGCTCTGTGGCCTGAGGCGCTTCGGTATCTGCGACTCGCGGCCGCACGGGCAATCCAGCGCTCAAGCCATTCCAGTGCGATCGCCCATGTTAACTGCGCTCTCCAGATCATCGCAAGTGAACACCTGATCGATTATGAAACGGAACTACAGCTTCGTCTTCTGCTGCGCACAGCTTACAATGCCATCGGAAACTACCGGCAGCGACTTGCTAATCTCGATCGCGCGCAGGTCTTGGCCAATATCACCCGCCATCGCGAGATCATTCCGGAGGTCATGATATCGCGCGCCAGCGTTCTTCTCCAGCTTGGGAAGCCCATCGAAGCGCTGCGAATCTGTGAG
>JAQGHW010000795.1 GCA_028291505.1 Rhodopila sp.
TGCATGATCCGCGCCACGATGAAATGCGAATGCACCAACGCCACATTCCCCTCCATCGATTTCAGCCGAATCGGTCCGATCACATGCCGGTACCGATGCGGCTCAAACAAATTAGCATGCCGGATCGAAAACACCCGATCGAGCAACATCCCGCGTGACGCAGCGTACATCACCCCCTGCCGCATGCCCGCTTCGTGGTTCGACCGGCTGATCACGAGGTAACGGCACGGATCGGCGAACAGATCCGGCCACTCCTCCAACCTGTCCTCATCGATCCGTTCGGCATATTCGCCGATCAGTTCCTGCACCCCAAGGCGGATCACCAGATTGTCCATGCTCAATCGCCCATCAGCATCCGATAATGTTTCCAGAATCCGCGGATCGCCGCCTCGCTGGCTCTGAAAGTTTGCGATTCAGCCTCATGCCCGCCCATCATCACGATGCCCGCGCCATCGTCGTTGTATTGCAGAGCGCGCTGGACAAACCCGCCGATGCACCCGTCCTCCATCGCGATATACCCCGCCGGACCGATCAGATTGCCCTGACGCAACCGCCGCTCCGTCATCGCCTCGTCATCCGTATCGAAGCCGAGATGGATCCATTCCAGTTCAGTCCGATCCACACCGCGCGGACGGATCACCCGCACCGCGATCGTGTTGCGCACCTGCTGCAACACCATGCCCGGCATGATCGACAGGATCTGCACCGAGACGCCATCGCCATACTCATCGACCGACTCGACCACCGAGTTGTCATGCAGCCGAAACTCGCTGTCGGAGCGCAAATGAGCATCCTTGTAATCCGCGTCCTCGGCCGCATAGTCGAGCTTAGCGAAACTGTAATGATTGCCGCCATCGCGGTTGATGAAAATGCCCCCGGGCATGCTCAGCCGATTGATCCGGAACGTCGTCAGGAACAGGTGCAGGATCGAAGCGTGGTAGGTGTCCTTCACGTTCTCGAAGTAAAGCTTCCAGTTGTTCGGCATGATCTGGATGTTGCGCCCCAGCACATAGGGCGTGCGGTTCATCACCCGTTTCAACCCGCGGGTCACGTCCTCGCCAAGCCAGCTTTCCAGATCGGGCGTGGCATCGGAGAATGTGCCGAACACCAGCCCGCCGAGTTCAGCCACCCGCAGACGCCGCAGCGTGTGATCCTCCTTGCGGAACTCCGGCGGCATGCCGCCCTGGCGCTGCACCCCATGCTCGAACGCCACGCCGGTCAGCTGGCCGGTCAGGTTGTAGATCCAGCCGTGATAGATGCAGCTGAATTCCTTGACGTTGCCTTGCCGTTCCAGACACAGCAGGTTGCCGCGATGGATGCAGCGATTGACGAACGCGTTGATCGCGCCGGCCGCGTCGCGGACCACGATCACCGCCGCCTCGCCGATCGTCGTGGACACGAAGTCGCCCGGCTTCGCCAGTTCCACGCCCAGGCACAGGTAATTCCAGGTCGGTCCCTGAAACAGCCGTTCCTGCTCGCGGGCGTATTGGTCCCGGTCGGTATAAACCCGAAACGGTACCTCGCTGATGCCGTTCGAAGGCCAGGAAACACCATGGTCAGCGATTAGTCCGGATTGAGACATGCGCGTACCCTCCTCCCGATTTGCCGGAAGGCTACGCCAGATCTCCGGGAGCGTGAAGTGTCGCCACCCCGAGGGCTTCGCCCCTCGACCCCATCAAACCTTATAAGTGGTTCCAAGGGCGATGCCCTTGGCGGGTCAGGGCAGAGCCCTGTTCTTCAGGGGATCATCCAAGGCAACACATACTGCTGCAGCACCACCAGCAACCCCAGCAGGAAGGTCAGTGCGACGCTGTGCTTGAACGTCCGCGCAAAAACCACCCCCTCCTGTCCCTTCAGGTCGGTCACCGACACCCCGGTGGCGATGTTCTGCGGTGAGATCATCTTCCCCATCACCCCACCCGAGGAATTCGTTGCCGCGATCAGCACCGGGTTCAACCCAAGCTGGTTCGCCGCCACCACCTGCAAATTCCCGAACAGCGCATTACCAGACGTATCGCTGCCGGACAGAAACACCGCGACCCAGCCCAGGAACGGCGACACCAGCGGGAAGATGAACCCCATCGAGGCGACGCCCTTGCCCAGCGTGTAGTTCATGCCGGAGTAGTTCATCAGGTACGCCAGCGCCACGATCAGCGCGACGGTCAGGATCGCGATCCGGCTCTGCTTCCAGGTCACGCCAACCGCGGTAACGAACCGCCCCGGCCCAACCCCAACCAACCCCGCCGTGATGATCGCCGAAACCAGGATCGCCGGTCCCGTCGCCAACGGCTGGAAGACCCAGACCGCGCCATAGGGTTTGTCGTTATACAGCGTGATGGCGATCTGGTTATGCAGCCCCGGCCAGGGGATCGCCTGTGCCCCAATGGCGAACACCTTGAAGTTGGTCCAGGCGATCACGACCACCGACACCACGATCCACGGCAGCCAGCCCTGCCAGGCCGGAACCGCGGTCTGCCGAGCGGCAGCGGTAACTTTGGTGCTCATGGCGAACGAAGGGTCCGCCGCCGGCTTCCAGACCTGCAGGAACAACAGCGTAACGATCAGCGCCGTCATCGAAGACAGCACGTCGGTCAGCGCATAATCCAGGTAGTTCGACGACACGAACTGCCCCAAGGCGAAGCTGACGCCGGACACCAGCAGCACCGGCCAAAGTGCCTTGATCGATCGCACCCCGCCATACAGCGCCATGACATAGAACGGCAGCAGCATCGCCAGGAACGGCAACTGCCGTCCGATCATCGCGCCCAACTGAACCGCCGGCAGGCCGGTCACCTGGCCCAGTACCGTGACCGGCGCACCCAGCGCGCCGAACGCCACCGGGGCGGTGTTGAAGATCAGTGTGAAGGTCAGTGCCTCCAGCGGCGGGAAGCCGACCAGGATCAGCAGCGAGCTGGTGATGGCGACCGGCGTGCCGAAGCCGGAAATTC
>JAQGHW010000389.1 GCA_028291505.1 Rhodopila sp.
TTGGACTGACCGCTAAACCATAGGTTGCGGTCAAGGTTGTAGAGATCGTGCCGGACATGGGCATTACTTTCAAGGGGGGGGGCAGAAACACTAATGACTATGTAGCAATGACCTGTCAACCCAGCGCCAAGAATATAATAAACGAAAAGTGCCCGCCATTACGGCGACGTGGCAAATGCACTCGGCCGTCGCACGCGTGGGCAACCGGCCGACCGCTTCTCACCCTGAACAAACATACCGACCGTCAACTCGCACGACGTCTACCGCGTCCCGTAAAACCGGTCCCCCGCATCCCCCAGACCCGGCCGGATATAGCCGTGGCTGTCCAGTTCGCGGTCGATCGCCCCGGTAAACACCGGCACATCCGGATGTGCCGCGGTGAAACTCGCCACCCCTTCCGGCGCCGCCAGCAAACAAACGAACTTCATCGCCGTGACCCCCGCCTGCTTCAACCGCGAAGCCGCCGCATCCGCCGAGTGCCCCGTCGCCAGCATCGGATCGACCAGGATCACCAGCCTGTCCGCCACGTCGCTCGGCAGCTTCAGGTAATACTCCACCGGTTGCAGCGTCGACGGATCGCGATACAGCCCGATATGCCCAACCCGGGCAGACGGAACCAGGTCCAGCATTCCTTCAAGGATACCGTTGCCAGCCCGCAGAATCGAAACGATACACAGTTTCTTGCCGACCAGATGCTCCGCCTGCATCGTCTCCAGTGGGGTCTCGATCTCGATCGGCTCCAGCGGCAGGTCGCGCGTGACCTCGTAGGCCATCAGCAGGCTGATCTCCCGCGCGACCTGGCGGAACATCGCCGTGGTCGTGGTCTTGTCACGCAGCAGAGCCAGCTTGTGGCGCAGCAACGGATGATCCAGCACGGTCACGTTCGGCATATTCATATCCCCCAATGGGCGATCAAAGGGACGGCCTATCGTTTCGAGTCAACCTGAAATGCCCTGGCCCTGCTCGATAATCCATTTCACGCGGCTGGCAAGGGCGTCCATGGTGAATGGCTTGGTCAGGACGTGCATGCCGGATTCCAGATCGCCGCTCGCGATGGCGGCGCTCGCGGCGTAACCGGTGATAAAGAGTATAGGCAATCCAGGACGGCCGAGTCGGGCGGTGTCGGCCATCTGCCGGCCGTTAATGCCTCCTGGCAGACCAACATCGCTGATCAGCAGATCGATCCTCACGTTCGATTGAAGCACCTTCAGGCCTGATACGCCGTCGATAGCCTCGATCGGCACGTAACCTGCCTCGGCAAGCACCTCGGTGATCAACATGCGCACGGTCGGTTCGTCATCGACGATCAGAATCGTTTCGCCGCATCCAGTTTCGGATGGTTCGACCTTCTGGACCTGCCAAACCTCCTTGTCCACTTCCCCCTTATGCTGCGGCAGATAAAGGCGCACGACAGTTCCCTTACCCACTTCGGAATCGATCCGTACCTGGCCTCCGGACTGCCTGATAAAGCCATAGGTCATCGAAAGTCCGAGCCCTGTGCCCTTGCCGATTGGTTTGGTCGTGAAGAACGGTTCAAAGGCCCGCTGAAGGACGTCGGACGACATTCCGGTCCCTGTGTCGGTGACGTAGATGACCGCGTATCGGCCCGGGTCCAATTCGCGCTCACGGGCAGCGCTGTGCTCCACCACGACATCGGCGGTCTCGATAGTAAGTTGGCCGCCATCCGGCATCGCGTCTCGGGCATTGATGCACAGGTTGAGCAGCGTGTTCTCAAGCTGATGCGGATCACATAAAATCAGCTTGAGTGACGGGGCCAGCACGATCTTCAACCTGATCGCCGGCCCGATCGTTCGCTGGATCAGCTCCACCATGTCCGTCACCAGGCCGTTCGGGCTGATGGGCTTTGAATCGAGTGTCTGCCGACGCGCAAAGGCAAGCAGGCGGTGGGTCAGCGCAGCGGCGCGCGACGCAGCGCCCGCGGCGGCCGCGACGTAGTGATCGATTTCGGTAAGCCGGCCCTCTGCGATGCGCTTTTTCATCAGTTCCAGGCTGCCGCTGATCCCGGCCAACAGATTGTTGAAGTCATGCGCCAGGCCGCCGGTGAGCTGACCCACGGCCTCCATCTTCTGCGATTGAAACAACTGTTCGCGCGACTGATCCAGCTGCAGCTGGGCTTCGCGCCGCTCGGTCAGGTCGCGCGTGATCTTGGCGAAGCCGATCAGCTTGCCTTCATCGTGAATCGCATCCACCACGACGCCAGCCCAGAACCGGGTTCCATCCTTACGTCTTCGCCAACCTTCAGCCTCATAGCGTCCCTCGAGGCGGGCCCTCGCGAGCGCCCTGTCGGGCAGGCCAGCGTCGACATCCTCTGCAACGTAGAAACAGGAAAAATGCTTGCCGACGATTTCCGAAGAGCTATAGCCCTTGATGCGCTGCGCACCAGCGTTCCAGTTCGTAATGATGCCTTCTGGGCTGAGCATGTAGATGGCGTAGTCGGTTACACCCTCGACCAGCAGGCGAAACCGGCGCTCGCTTTCCAGCGCATCCAGTTGCGCCTTGCGCTGCTCGGTCATGTCCCGGGTGATCTTGGCGAAGCCGACCAGCTTCCCATCCTGATACACTGGATCGATGACCGCCGATGCCCAGAAGCGGCTGGCGTCTTTTCGGAATCGCCAACCCTCGGTCGCGAACCGGCCGTTCCTGGTAGCTTCGCTCAGCGCATTTTTCGGCAGTCCGGCGGCGCGGTCCTCGGCGGAATAAAAGCGCGAGAAATGCTGCCCCACGATTTCTTCGGCCGTATAGCCCTTGATCAACTGTGCGCCCGGGTTCCAGCTCACGACGAAACCATTGGGGTCGAGCATGTAGATCGCATAGTCAACCACGTTGCGAATAAGCAACTCGTGCGGATCGGGATCTGTATCACCCATCAGATTGTCTCGTCCTCCACGCTGGGTCGCAGTGCCTTGCTTCCGTCAACGCAATAAGCGCGGCAGCTTCCGGCAACAAGATCGACTGGATGACAGCCTCGTGGCTTTCGATCACGAGGTCGCGACAGGGGCCGTTTTAGATCGCTCGCCTGGCTGCCAGCAGCCGGACGATCACCAGAGAGCACAGGATAACCACAAAGGAGAACACCGTCGTGAGCGTTCCCAGCGCGTAAAGCACCGGCGTGGTGACGCTGGTCGTCATCCCGAAGATCTCCAGCGGCAGGGTGTTGTCGCTGCCGGCTGTAAGAAGGGTGCGGGCGAACTCGTCATAGGACAGGGTGAAGCCGAACAGCGCGATCCCGATCACACTCGGCGCGATGATCGGCAACACCACGTGCCAGAACGACTGCCACGGGGTCGCGCCCTGGTCGCGCGCCGCTTCTTCCCACGCGCGGTTGAAGCGGTTGAACACCGCGAACATGATCAGCAGGCCGAACGGCAGCGTCCATGTCAGTTGCGCCCCGAACGCCGAACTGTACCAGTCCGGATCCAGGCCCAGTTCGTTGAACAGCAGCCCGACGCCCAGGCTGACCAGGATCGAGGGAATGATCAGGCTGGCAACCGTCAGCGTGAACAGCGGGCCGGACCCCCAGAAGCGCCGCCGGAACGCCATTCCAGCCGCCAGCGAAACGACAACCGTCGACACCATCACCATCGTCGCCAAGGAGAACGAGCGGATCAGCGAGCCGCCGAAATCCCCCACTGCCTGGGCCTGGAACAACCGCGCGAACCAATGGACGGAGAAGCCGTTCATCGGGAAGGTCAAGCCGCCGTCGGGACCCTGGAACGACAGCACCAGAATGGTCAGCGTTGGTCCATACAGGAACAGAATGAACAACCCCAGCACGCCCAGCAGCATGAACCGGCGGAGCCTCGCGCCCATCACAACTCCTTCCGGATGTCGACGATGCGCAGGATCGCGCTGATCATCATCAGCACGATCGCCAGCAGCACCACCGCGTTGGCGCAGGCGGCCGGATACTGCAGCGATGAGATCTGGCTGGATATCATCAGCCCCACCGAGGCGCTCTGTCCGCCGCTCATCAGCCGGACGGTGACGAAATCGCCCATCACCATCGTAACGACGAAGATCGAGCCAATGGCAATGCCGGATTTGGACAGCGGAATGACCACGGTGGTAAGGGTGCGCCACCAGCCGGCGCCGCCGTCCAACGCGGCCTCCAGCAGGCGGCGGTCGATCCGCATCATGGTGTTGAAGATCGGCGTCACCATGAACAGGGCGTAAAGATGCGTATAGGCCAGCACCACGGCGAAGTCGGAGAACAGCAGGAACTCCAGCGGCTGATGGATCAGTCCAAGTTTCAAAAGTGCGCTGTTCAGCAGGCCCTCACGCCCGAGAAACGGAATCCAGGAAATCATGCGGATAATGTTCGACGTCAGAAACGGCACGGTGCAGACCAGGAACAGCACCATCTGCGCGGTTCGGCTGCGGATCTCGAACGCCAGCACGTAGGCGACGGTAAAACCGAGCACCGCGGTGACGGCCCAGACGATGAGGGTATAGCGGAAGGTGTTGAGATAGGTGCGCCAGGTGACCGCCGACCCCAGCACCTCGGTATAGTTGGTGAACTCGAAAGCCGGAATGATCTGGACGCTGTCGTAGTCGAAGAAACTGACGACGACCAGGACGCACATCGGCAGCAGCAGGAAGACGCACAGGATCGCCGCCAGCGGCCCGGCCTGCAGCAACGGGACGATCGAGAAGCGCCGCATCCGGCGCTTGTTCCGGGTCACGACCGGGCTCGCTTCCTTGGCCACTAACACTGTGTCAACGAAGATAGCCATTTCCATTGTGTCATCACCGGGATCGGCCCGGTGACCCACGACTTGCGGCGCGGAACACGCCTAAGTCGCAGATGACCCAGCCCGGTCAGGCCAACACACAGAACGTAGCGACGACGTACCAACCGTACCACCTAGGCCGCGATGAACTCGTTCCATTTCTGGATCATGTACCGATCCTCGTTCATCACCGAGTTCCAGCATGCGACCCGGCTCATTCGTTCGTTGAACGAACCACCGTCGCGCACGGCTCCGGCCTTTTCCATCACCTTGCCCTCAGGGCTCAGGATGTCGGCCTTGGCGGGCTTGCCCTCGATCCAATAGCCCCATTCGTCCGCCGACATATTCTCCTTCGCCGTCTCCAGGACCGCGCTGTAATAGCCTTGCCGGTTCAAGTAAGCGCCGACCCAGCCGGACAGATACCAGTTGATGTATTCATACGCCGCGTCCAGTTCCAGCCCGCTGAGGTGCTTCGCCAGGCCCAGGCCGCCGGCCCACGCCCGGTAGCCTTCCGCCAGAGGCTGGTACTTGCAGGCGATCCCCTTCGACCGCACCGCGGCGACTGCCGGCGACCACATCGACTGGATGATCACCTCACCGGACGCCATCAGGTTCACGCTTTCATCGAAGCTTTTCCAGAACGCCCGGAACTGGCCGGACTTCTTGGTGTCGATCAGGAAGGCAACGGTCTTGTCGATCTCCGGCTTCGTCATGTTCCCCTTGTCGGCGTATTTCAGCGTGCCGAGGGATTCCATTACCATCGCCGCATCCATGATGCCGATCGACGGAATGTTCAGGATCGACGCCTTGCCCTTGAACGCCGGATCGACCAGGTCCTTCCAGTTGTTGATCGGCCGCCCGACCAGATCCGGCCGGATGCCCAACGTATCGGCGTTGTAGATCGTCGGGATCAGCGTCATCCAGCCGGTCGCACCTTTGGCAAAGGCCTTGCCGTTCGGGCCATCGACGTATCCGACAGAATACGGCGTGGTGCCCTGAGCGATCGGGCTGTCCGGCGTCAACTTGCCCTTGGTGAAAATCGGCACGATCTTGTCGTATAGTTTGATCTTCTTCGCATCCATCGGTTGCATCACGCCGGTGGGGAACACCTTCTTGATGGCGAAATACTCGATATCGGCGATGTCGTAGGATTTCGGCTGGGTCACCGCCTTCTGTGTCACGGCGTCGGTGTCCAGCGCCGTCATCGACAGGGTGAAGCCCAGATCCGACTTCACCTTGTCGGCCACCGCATTCAGGTTCGACACGCCGGTGCCGAACTGCCGCAGCGTGACGTTCTTGATGTTCTGCGCCCAGATCGTTGGAAATCCGGTGATGGCACCGCTGCCAGCGGCAACCCCGGCGGTGGCCAGGAGAGAACGGCGACTGAACCCGCGTGATCGAGTGGATGCCATGTGCCTGCTACGTCCCCTGTTGTTGATTGCCCGTGACCTTGTCCGATTACCCTGCATGGTCTGTGCCAGCTTCGTTGACTGAACGCCGCCATCAATAGTTCCTGCTTGACCAAATTCCAAGCACTTGGCGGCTCGGATGCATGCCGGAATGGCAACGGCTGGCCACTCCCCCCCCCGCGATCACTACGCCAAACCCGCCGTGCGAATAGTGGCTAGCCAAAGCCGCGGGCTTTCGCCACATTGCGTCCGGAAACGTCACAAGCGAACCAATGGACCTGTCTTTAGACTTGCTGGGCAACGCCCTGGTGTCTGGGCTGCTGCTAGGCGGCTTCTACGCGGCCGTGACGATCGGAGTCTCGATCTCGTTCGGCATGCTCGACATCGTCAATATCGCCCATCCCGCGTTCATCATCCTGGGCTCCTACACGGCCTATATCGCCAACAGTGTGTTCGGGTTCGACCCGATCCTGGCCAGCATCGTCCTGCTGCCGGCGTTCTACCTGCTGGGCGTGGCGATGTACCACGTGTACGACGTCTCGTTTGAGCGACGAGGCGACGCATCGATCCGCGGCCTGGCATTCTTTTTCGGCATTCTTTTCATCACCGAAGTGACCTTGGTCCTGGTTTTCGGCGTCGACTACAGACTGGTGGACGCGCCGTATGTCGGCCCCAGTCTGCATTTCGGGGTAATCGATCTGCCGCTGCGGTTGCTGGTACCGTTCCTGGTGTCAATGGCCCTGATTGGCTCGCTGCAACTCTTCATGTCCTACACCTTCATCGGCCGAGCGATCCAGGCCGTGGCGCAGGACCCGATGGCGTTGCGGCTGATGGCCGCCAATCCCAGCCGCATCAAGCGGATCGCCTTCGGACTTTCGATCGCCAGCGCGTCGATCGCCGGCGCGATCCTGATCATCATCCAGCCAGTCGAGCCATCCATCGCGCGTGACTACATCGGCCGAATTTTCGCGATCTGCGTCATGGGCGGCCTCGGAAGCTTCAGTGGAACCGTCGTCGCGGCGATGATTCTGGGCGTCATGGAAAGCTTGACCTCGACGTTTTATGGCCCATCCTGGTCGCCCGCCGTCGCCTTCGGATTTCTTTTAATCACACTCGCGGTGCGCCCCTCGGGCCTGTTCGGACGCAGCTGATGCGCAACGTCCGGTTCACCGTGCTTGCCCTGCTGGTCGCGGCGGCCACGTTCGCAGCCGCTCGGTTGATCGACAATGCCTATGTGTTCTTCGCCGGCTACGTCGTGCTGCAATACATCGTGCTGGCGACGGCCTGGAACATCCTGGGCGGCTACACCGGCTACGTGAACTTCGGCACCGCTGCGTTCTTCGCCCTGGGTGCCTATACGACCGTGGTGCTGCACAAGACCGTCCTGGTGTTGCCACTGCCGGCGATGATGCTGGTGGGGGGGGTGATTTCGGGCGTCATCGGCCTCGGCATGGGCTATCTGACGTTGCGGTTGCGCGGCACGTTTTTCTCGATCGCGACCCTGGCGATGGCGGTCGTCGCCCAGACCCTAATCACCAACTGGAACTTCGTCGGTGGATCGCGTGGCGCCTATATCATCCGGCCATCGGATTCGCCGATCTTCTCGGGCGACTACATCCAATACCTGTTCGTCGTCATGCTGCTGCTGTCGGTGATATCCGTTTCGATCGCCCGCGCCATCCAGCATTCGCGGCTGGGGTATGGTTTCTCCGCCATCCGCGACGACGAACTGGCAGCCGAAGCGTCCGGCGTGCCGACCTTGAAGCTGAAGCTGATCGCAACGACCTTGTCCGGCGGATTGATGGGCATGGCGGGTGCGCCCTTGCCGTACTACGTGACATACCTCGATCCCGCCTCTGGCTTCAGCCTGAGCTACGCCGTCAACACGATCGCCATGCCATTGATCGGCGGCACCGCCACCTGGTTGGGACCCGTCATCGGGGCCGTCCTGCTCGGGACGCTGCAGCAGGTTGCGACAGTAACGATTTCCTCGGCATTGTCGCTGCTGCTGGTCGGCCTGCTGCTGGTGGGTTTCGTGATCGCTGCCCCGAAGGGCATCGTGGGCTGGTTCACCCGATGAGCGACGCACTTCTGACCGTCGCCGGCCTGGGCAAACATTTCGGCGGCTTCGTCGCGCTGTCCGACGTGCAGCTTCAGGTCGCGGAAGGCGAGCGCCTCGGCCTGATCGGACCGAACGGATCCGGCAAAAGCACCCTGGTCAACTGCCTGTGCGGCACGTTGCGCAACGATACCGGACAGGTGACCTTCAGTGGCCACAAGCTGAACGGCCTGTCCGCACATCAACGCACGCGCCTGGGCATGGCCCGAAGCTTCCAGTTGCCCCGGCCGTTCCCGACATTGACGCTGGCCGAAAATGTCCGTGTTCCGATCTTGTACGCCGCCGACGTAAAGCCGGGTCGGGTGGTGACCAACCCGCGGCAACGCTGTGAGGAATTGCTCGACATGGTCGGCCTGTTGCCCAAGGCCGATCGCAAGCCCGCCGACCTGACCCAGATCGAAATGCGCAAGCTGGAACTCGCTCGGGCCATGGCATCCGAACCCCGCCTGCTGATCGCCGATGAGGCAATGGCCGGCTTGTCCCACCAGGAGGTAGACGACATCCTGGCCCTGCTGATGAAGCTGAGTGCCCAGGGTGTGACCATCATCATGATCGAGCACATCATGCGTGCGGTGCTGGCGTTTTCGCAACGTCTTGTCGTGCTGGTCGCCGGGCGCAAGATCGCCGACGGAACTCCACAGGACGTGGTTCGTCAACCCGATGTCGTGGCGGCTTATCTTGGCAGCTAGTCTATCAATTACCGGACTGGATGCCGGCTACGGCGCGGTGCGGATACTGCACGACGTCACCCTTTCCGTTGCCGAAGGGGAAACAGTGGCGCTCCTGGGCACCAACGGCAACGGCAAGTCGACCCTGATGAAATCCGTCATGGGCATGGTGCGACCGAGCGCGGGGTCGATCGTGGCGACGATCGACGGTGTTCGGCATGAGCTTATCGGCATGTCCACCGAGGCTATCGTCGATCTCGGCATCGGTTTCGTTCCGGAAGGGCGCCGCCTGTTTCCGCGGCTGACCGTGACGGAAAACCTGCTGATGGGGGCATTCCGCAAGAAGGCCCGTCCGGATATCCAGAAAAACATCGCGTTCTGCTTTGAGGTTTTCCCCCGCCTCGCCGAACGCCGGAAACAGCTCGCGGGATCCATGAGCGGCGGCGAACAACAAATGCTCGCACTCGCCCGCGCCTTGATGTCGGCGCCTCGGCTTCTGTTGATCGACGAGCCTTCGGTCGGGTTGGCACCGCTGCTGGTCGCGCGAACGATCGACAAGATCAAGGAGCTGAAGGACAGCTTCCAGCTCGCCGTATTGATGGCGGAACAGAATTTCACCCAGGCCATCCGAATCGCCGATCGAGGCTACGTCATTGTCCACGGCCACATTGAATTCGAAGGCGGATCGGCCGCGGAACTGAACGACAACGATTTGATCAGGCAGTTCTACCTCGGGGCGTAAGCGACGGTTCGTTCCTGGGCAGCGGTCTTGTTTGGGTATGGCCGCCGGGGGCTTTTTCAGCATCCTGCTACGCCGCCCTCTCCGATTGGATACGGCCGGCTTCCCCAGGGGGCAACGCCTGGCGGGCCATCTTCAAGTCATAGCGAGTCTGCAAATTCATCCAAAACTCCGGGCTGTTGCCGAAGTACAGGCCCAACCGCAGCGCCGTGTCGGCGGTGATGCGACGCCGGTTGTGGATGATTTCCGCGAACCGGTTGGGTGAGATACCGATCGCACGCGCAAGCTCACTTTGCGACAGGTTGTATTCAGCAAGGAATTCTTCCTTCAGAATCTGCCCCGGAGTTACCGGCGAAAATTCATCCTGAACCATTGCAAGCTCCATCAATGGTAATCCACGATCCGCACATCATACGCGTCTCCATCAACCCAGCGAAAGACAACACGCCATTGGTCGTTGATCCTGACCGAGTGAAAATCCTTCCATGCACCCCGCAATCGTTCCAGATGGTTGGAAGGTGGCACCGTGAGATCCGATAAACGGCTGGCCGCGTCCACCATTTCCAACTTGCGTTTGGCACGTGATGCCACGCCCTGAAATTCCCGCACGAAGGCGTCGTTAAAAAGGACTTCGGTTGGCTTGTCTCCGAATGAACGGATCATATCGCACCATACCGCATACCGGTATCCGGTCAAGGGACTTGGGCACCACTGTCCGAAGCCACCAACATTTGCCTCCCGCTCCCGCATGAACAATCCTGCCTTGAACCAACCCACGGGGGAAACCAGTCCATGCCGGACACCTACGACTTCATCGTCACCGGCGCCGGGTCCGCCGGCTGCGCCATCGCCGGCCGCCTCGCCGAGTCCGGCCAGTACCGCGTCCTGCTCCTGGAAGCCGGCCCACCCGACAAGAACCCGTGGATCCACATCCCCCTCGGCTATGCCAAGACCTACGTCGACCCTGCGGTGAACTGGAAATTCGAGACCGAACCGCAGCCGCAAATGGCCAACCGCCGCCTCTATTTGCCCCGCGGCAAGACGCTCGGCGGTTCCAGCTCCATCAACGGCATGGTGTATATACGCGGCAACCACGCCGACTACGACGACTGGCGCCAGCGCGGCTGCACCGGGTGGGACTGGGATTCCGTCCTGCCATACTTCAAGAAGGCCGAGAACCAGGCTCGCGGCGCCGACGAATTCCACGGCACCGGTGGACCGCTGCATGTGTCCGACCAGTCGGTGAAAGGCGAGCTCTCGAAAGCCGTGCTGGAAGCCTGCGTCCAGGCCGGCATCCCCGCGAACCCCGACTTCAACGGCGCCCAGCAGGAGGGCTGCGGTTATTACCAGACCACCACCAGTAACAAACGCCGCTGGAGTGCCGCGAAGGCCTATCTCAGCAATCCCCCGCCGAACCTGACGATCCGCACCAACGCCCACGCCACCCGCGTGCTGATCCAGAACCACCGCGCCACCGGCGTCGAATACCAGACCGAAACAGGCCGCCAGATCAGCCACGCCAAATGCGAGGTCATCGTGTCGGGCGGCGCCTACGGATCGCCGCAACTGCTGCTGCTGTCCGGCCTCGGCCCGGCCCAGCACCTGCGGGACATGGGCATCGACGTCGTCCGCGACATGCCGGCCGTCGGCGCCAACCTGCACGATCATTTCAACACCGTCGCAAGCTGGCGGTGCAGCAAGCCAATCACCCTCAACGACCTGCAGAACAGCGCCGCCCGCAAGGTCCTCGCGGGTATTCGTTACGGCCTGTTCCGCTCCGGCCCAATGGCCAGCAACGGCGTCACCGCCGGCCTGTTCACCCGATCCGATCCGCGCCTGGAACGCCCCGACATCCAGGTAAACCTGTTCGAGTGGAGCACCAAGGAACGCAACCGGGACGGCGTCATTCCGCACGCGTTCCCGGGCTTCAGCCTCAGCCCCGTTCACCTCCGTCTGGACGGCCGAGGCACCGTCCGGCTCGGTAGTTCGGACCCATTCGCCTGGCCGGCGATCCTGTTCGACTACCTGCGCACCGATTACGACATCCAGGCGGCTCTGTTTGGTATCAGACTGGTGCGGAAGATCGCCGAACAGCCGGCACTGAAACCCTACATCGTGAGCGAGATCTTTCCGGGTGTGGATATCACCAGCGACGACGCCCTGCTGGACTTCGTGCGCCGCACCGGCGTGTCGAACCAGCACCCCACCAGCTCCTGCACCATGGGCACCGGCCCGAACACCGTCGTCGATCCACGCCTGCGGGTGCACGGCATCGCCGGCCTGCGGGTCGCCGACGCCTCTATCATGCCCGTCGTGGTGGGCGGCAACACCAACGCCCCTACCATCATGATCGGCGAAAAGGCGGCGGCGATGATCCAGGAGGACGCCAGGGCTGGCGCTCCGTCGCTGGCCGCGTAATCATCTCGGCAACGGGTGGGAGACAGGACGTGGCGGAGACGTACGACTTCATCGTGACCGGTGCCGGTTCAGCCGGCTGCGTGCTGGCCGCGAGGCTAACCGAATCCGGTCGCTACAAGGTCCTGCTGCTGGAGGCCGGGGGCAAGGACAACAGGTTCTGGATCCACGTCCCAATGGGCTACGCCAAGACCTTCGTCGATCCGAAAGTGAACTGGAAATTCGAGTCCGAACCGGAGAAGGAACTGAACGGCCGCACCATGTATCAGCCCCGCGGCAAGGTTCTGGGCGGCACAAGCTCCATCAACGGCATGATCTACATGCGCGGCAACGCCGCCGACTACGACCAATGGCGGCAGCTCGGCAACGAAGGTTGGGATTACGAATCCGTCCTGCCGTATTTCCGCAAGGCCGAGGACAACGAACGCGGGGCCGACGACTTTCATGGCTCCGGCGGACCGTTGCGCGTGTCCAACCAGCCGTATGAATGGGAAATCGCCAAAGCCCTGCTGGAAGCATGCCAGCAGGCCGGAATCCCGTATAATCCCGATTTCAACGGGGCCAGACAGGAAGGCTGCGGCTATTACCAGACCACAACGAAGGACAAGCGCCGCTGGAGCACCGCCGCCGCCTATCTGCGCATGGCGAAAACCCGCCCGAACCTGACGATCAAAACCAAGGCCCACGCCACCAGGGTGCTGTTCGACGGCAACAAGGCCACGGGCGTCGAATTTCGTACCCCGCGCGGCCTGGAAGTCGCGCATGCGGGGCGGGAGGTGATCGTGGCCGGCGGCGCCTATGGATCGCCGCAGTTGCTGCAACTATCCGGCGTCGGGCCCGCCCAGCATCTGACCGAAATGGGCATCGCCGTGGTCCGCGACATCCCCGGGGTCGGGTCCAACCTGCAAGATCATTTCAATACCTATTGCACGTACCGGATCTCCAAAAACCTGTCGCTCAACGCGCTGCAATACAGCCTGCCGCGTCGCCTCGTCGCCGGCGCCCAGTACGTGTTCCTGCGCTCCGGCCCGATGTCCGGCAACGGCATGTACGTCGGCGCACTGGTGCGCAGCGACAAACGGCTGGAACGACCGGACCTGCAATTCAACATCTCCGCCTGGAGCACGATCGACCGCACCGCCGACGGGATCATTTCTCATCCGTTCCCGGGGATCTCGATCAGCCCCGTGCATCTGGCGCCGGAAGGCCGCGGCAGCGTCCGCCTGCACAGCAGCGACCCATTCGCGCCGCCCGAGATAAAATTCAACTTCCTGCGCAACGAAAGCGACATGCGGGTGATGATCGCCGGCGTCCGCATCGCCCGTGGCATCGCCCGCCAGCACGCGTTGCAAAGACTGATGGTGGAGGAAACCGCGCCCGGCGTCACCACCCGCACAGATGAGGAAATCGCCGCCGACGTGCGTCAGCGCGGGGTGTCGAACCTGCACCCTGTGGGCACCTGCGGCATGGGCCACGGGCCGATGGCGGTGGTCGACCCGCGGCTGCGGGTGCACGGCATCACCGGGCTGCGGGTGGTCGATGCGTCGGTCATGCCGATGATCGTGGCCGGAAACACCAACGCCCCGACGATCATGATCGCCGAAAAGGCATCCGACATGATCCAGGAAGATGCGCGCGCGGCAGCGTAGGGTTGCGGTAGACCCACGTCATCATACACACGTCATCATATTCAAAGCGCCAGACATTCCGGCCGGCGCAATGCAACCCGAACCGCACAGGCGCGTTGCATCTTCTCCCGGTTAGGTAGGAGGCTAAAATGAACGATCGCGTTGAAGGCACCGCCCGTGAATTTGGCGGCCGTGTGCAGGAAGCCGTCGGCGACATGACCGGCGACACCAAGACCCAGGCGCAGGGCCTGTACAACCAGGCGACCGGCCAGGCCCAACAGGCCGCGGCGCAGTTCAGCGACGTGGTAAAGGCGCAGCCCGTCGTCGCCTCGCTCGTGGCATTGGCGATTGGCTACGTGCTGGGGCGCCTGACCGCCTGACATCGCACCAAATGAAAAGGGGGGCCGCGCGCCCCCTTTTTTTTGCCTTTACTCAACCAACAGGTCCCCAATGCCCCTAGCCCTCCTCAAGTCACGCGTCAGCGAAGGTTCCCCCTATCCGCTTGGTGCGACCTGGGATGGCCTGGGCGTCAATTTTTCGCTGTTCTCCGCCAACGCAACCAAAGTTGAACTCTGCCTGTTCGACGACAGCGGTCAAAAAGAGCTCGAGCGGATCGAACTGCCCGAATACACCAACGAGGTCTGGCACGGCTACCTGCCGGACGCCCGCCCGGGCACCACGTACGGCTATCGCGTGCACGGCCCGTACGAACCGGACGTCGGCCACCGTTTCAACCCCAACAAGCTCTGCCTGGACCCTTACGCCAAGGCGCATGTCGGCAGCCTGGAGTGGAATCCCGCCGTCTTCGGCTACACCATGGGCAAAGACGACCTGACCTACGATGAACGCGACAGTGCCCGCTTCATGCCGAAATCCCGCGTCATCGATCCCGCCTTCACCTGGGGCCGAGAGCGCGCGCCGTCGGTTCCCTGGGATCGCACAATCGTGTATGAGACCCATGTCCGCGGCTATACCATGCTGCACCCGGCGGTGCCGGAGCATCTGCGCGGCACCTACGCCGGGCTCGGGCGCAAGGAAGTCGTCGATTACATCAAGACCCTCGGCGTCACATCGGTCGAACTCCTGCCGATCCACACCTTCGTCAACGACAGCTACCTGCTGGACAAGGGCCTGACCAACTACTGGGGCTACAACTCGATCGGCTTCTTCGCCCCGGATCCACGCTATTCCGCTGTCCCGGACTTCGTCTTTTCCGAATTCAAGGAAATGGTCGCGCGCCTGCACGACGCCGGCCTCGAAGTCATTCTGGACGTGGTGTACAATCACACCGCGGAAGGCAACGAGAACGGTCCGACCCTGTCATTCCGCGGAATCGACAATCTGTCCTACTACCGCCTGATGCCGGATAATCCCCGCTACTACATCAACGATACCGGCACCGGCAACACCCTGAACATGAGCCACGCCCGCGTCGTGCAATTGGTAACGGACAGCCTGCGCTACTGGGCGACCGAGATGCGTGTCGATGGTTTTCGTTTTGACCTGGGCACGATCCTGGCGCGTGAGGACCACGGCTTCAACGAAGCGCACGGTTTCCTGCAAAGCTGCCTGCAGGACCCCGCGCTCTCAACCATCAAATTGATCGCGGAACCATGGGACATCGGGCCCGGCGGCTATCAGGTCGGCCGCTTCCCACCTGGCTGGGCTGAATGGAACGACAAGTTCCGCGACACGGTTCGTTCCTACTGGAAAGGCGATCCCGGCAAACAGGCGGAAATGGCGACACGTCTGTCCGCTTCGGCCGACGCCTTCGCCCATCGCGGCCGCAAGTCGTGGGCCAGCGTCAATTTCATTACTGCGCATGATGGCTTCACGCTGAACGACCTGGTTTCCTACAACGAGAAGCACAACGACGCGAACGGTGAGGACGGCCGCGACGGTCACTCCGACAACCAGTCATGGAACTGCGGCGTCGAAGGGCCAACCGACGATCCGGAAATCATTGCCTTGCGCGAACGGCAGAAACGCAACCTGCTGGCGACGCTTTTGCTGGCACAGGGCACGCCGATGGTCCTGGCGGGGGATGAATTCGGCCGCACCCAGGAAGGCAACAACAATGCCTATTGCCAGGACAACGAAATAAGCTGGGTGAACTGGAATTTCGGCGAAAAGGAAGTCGAACTGGCCGAGTTCGTCCGGAAAGTTATCGTCTTGCGCCAGTCCTTTCCGATTCTGCGCCGCTCCCGTTTCGTGACTGGCGAATACAATTCTGATCTCGATGTGCGCGATGTCCGCTGGCTGTCTCCCACCGGCCAGGATATCGAGGGTGCCCAATGGGGCGACACTAACGCACGCTGCTTCGGCATGTTGCTGGACGGGCGTGCCCAGGCCAGCGGGATCAAACGCCCCGCGATGGACGCAACGGCGCTGCTGGTGCTGAACGCGCATCATGACGTGGTCAACTTCGCCATGCCGGAGGTCGTCGGCGGCAATATCTGGCGGTGCCTGCTGGATACCAACAATCCGGACGACGGCGCCGCCGAAGCATTTCAAACAGGTGAAACTTACGAGATAACCGGGCGATCGCTGGTGCTGTTCGTTCTTGAACCGGAAAGCAAGCGTTCGGTCGCTTTGCGCCGCGCGATCGAGGGATTCCGCCAGATGGCGGAACGTCCGATCCCGATGGCGACGCCGGAGGCTGGTCCTGAAACGGAACGTGCCATGTCGGACGCACCCGGAATAACGCCTCCGTGAATACCAATCTCTTTCTCGTGCGCTATGATGCGGCGGTGCCAAAGTAAGGCTGTTGGCCGTACCTCGACGACTTCGTCGAGTCAGTCGATCCCCTGGCGCTGATCCTGGTCAATCGCACATGAGGACATATCATGTCAGAAACATCCAAAACCGCCGAAACCGCGAAGAAGGCCACTGACCAATCGGCCAGGTCCGGTCAGGCCACCGTCGATGCGGCGAGCAAGGCGACAAAGGAAGCAATCAATGAGGCCAGCCACGTTGCCCAGAATGGCATCGACCGCGCCAGGGAGGCCGGTCAGAGCATGACAGAAACGGTTGCCGAAACCGCCCATGCCGCCACCAACCTGTCCAGCAAGGCCGCCGAACAAGGCCGCGAAGCCTTGATGATGGGCGTCCGCACCGCCGCCGGCGTCGGCAGCCGCGTCGCCGATATCAGCTTCGGTCGCAGCCATCATCTGCTGTCCTCCGCCGCCACTGCGATGGACATCTATCGTGACGCCTCCGAACGTTCGGCGGAACGCGTGCAGGCACTGTTCTCCAGCTACATGACATTCGGCCGCGGTTTGCAGAACATGCAGCACGCCTGGCTCGAAATGATCGACCACACGATGGAGAACGCGGCTCATAAGCCGCAGGACCTGTTGCGCTGCAAGAACATCATCGAGCTGGCCGAGGTGCAGCGCGATCTCTATATCGACGCGCTCAATCACGCTTTCGAATCGACCAGCCGGCTGCTGGACATCGCAAGCCGCACGGCACAGGACGCCGTCCGCCCCCTGCAATCGCACGCTCATTGACCCTTCGCCCGCTCACCCTGTCGGATCCGCCGGTTCCCCCCGGCGGTCCGCCAGTGGTTCCCGATCCAGACGAACCGGCGCCGATCCAGGAGCCGCCGGCTCCCATCCCGGTGCCCCGAGACCCGCCTCCGGAACCATTGCGGGCATAACGCGGTTCGGGTAGGCGCCGTCGTGCTCACTGACGGAACGGCACGATGGCGCACGACCTCCTGGCCTGGATTCTCGACACTGCGTTCCTGCGCACGATCGTCAGCTTTGCGGTCGCGTTCGCCCTCGGGACGCTGATTGGCGCCGAGCGGCAGTGGCGGCAGCGGTCCGCCGGGTTGCGGACCAACGTGCTGGTCGCCGTTGGGGCCGCCGCCTTCACTGACCTCGGCGCACGCTTGCTGGGGCCGGAGGGTTCGACCCGCATCATCTCCTACGTCGTCTCCGGTATCGGCTTCCTGGGGGCAGGCGTGATCCTGAAAGAGGGCACCTATATCCGCGGCCTGAATACTGCCGCGACCCTGTGGTGCTCCGCCGCGGTCGGCGCCTTCGCCGGCGCGGCGCTGTGGGCCGAGGCAATCGCCCTGTCGTTCTTCGTCGTCGCCGGCAACACGCTGCTGCGACCTTTGGTCAACTACATCAACCGCTTGCCGATCGATACACAAACGACCGAGGCGCGCTACCGGGTGCATGTGTGACCGACCATCGCAAGGTGTCCGCCGCCCGCGACATTCTTGACAAGACGCTGAGAAAGTCGGCTATCCGATCCTGGAGATCGAAACGCTGTCGGAAACCGAAACGCCGGTCGAGCTCGCCCCCGTCCTGGCCCCGAATTCGGCCGATCCCGCCGTCCTGGACGCGGTCGTCGCACAACTGGAAAAAGCGCCCACGGTCTACAGCGCCACCTGGTCCGTCAGCACGACGCCATGAGTGCGCACCGAAGCTTGCGGGCTGACCGGAAACCGCTGCCCCGAGCCCGTGACCCCCGAGCCCATGACCCCGAGCCCGTGAAGCCGGTTAAACCAGTTTCTTCAACATCTGCACGATACCGCCCATGCAGACCTCGTCCCAGTCTTCCTCGTCGTAGCCAACGGTCTGATAGAACCCGGCAGCCTCCGGCGTCGCATAGACCACCGCTTTGCTACACCCCAGTTCGCGCACGAACTGTTCCGCCCGTTCCAGCATCGCTCTGCCATGGCCACCGCCCTGAAACGCCGGATCAATCGCCACCAGCCGCAACGCGGCGGCGGCGTTGCGCAGATCGTCCACCTGGATCGCGCCGATCGGCCGGTCTTCCAGGAACAGCAGCAGCGGATGGCAGTCGGAACTGATCGGTTCGTCCGGCCGGGGCAGATGGAACACCCTGCCGCGTATGCCGTGATACGCGTGCCAGTCCTGATCGCAGCGCGGCGAATCCAGCCGGTAACAGCCCTCGCCTCTAGGTCGATCGGTTGGCATTCTGCCTTCCCAGCTTGTCCCTGTAACCCGGGTCGCCATGGTCACGCCGTCACGATAGAGCCACCGCCCCGGAAAAGCGAGCCATCATCCACGTTCGTCCTGGCGTCGAATCGCTGGTTCTGAAACTGTATCGCATCATCGGCAGGAGCTGGCTCGCATGGCGATCGTCATCACCGTCGCTCAGCAGAAGGGCGGCACCGGCAAGACAACCCTGGCCGCGAACCTGGCCGCCGCCCTGGCGCCGTCCCGCCGAGTGGCGCTGCTGGATATCGACCCCCAGCACAGCCTGACCCGCTGGAACCAGCTGCGGCCAAAGACCGCGGCGAAGCTGACATTTTCCGACGTCTCCGGCTGGCGGGTCACCGGGGAACTGGACCGGCTGAAAGCCGCGCACGACGTGGTGGTAATCGACAGCCCGCCACAGATCGACACCGATGCCCGCCTGGCGATCCGCGGCGCCAACCTGGTGCTGATCCCGATCCAGCCCAGCCCGCCGGACATCTGGGCAGCTGAGGGCACGCTGAAGCTGGCGGCCACCGAAAAACGCCGGGCGGCGATGGTGCTGAACCGCGTGCCACCCTCCGGCAAGCTGCGGGAGACAATAACCGCGCAGCTTCAGCGCGATGGCAAACCCCTGCTCACCGCAACGATCGGCAACCGCACCGGCTTCGCCACCGCGTTCGCCGAGGGACTGGCGGTCACCGAAACCGCCCCTCGCTCAACCGCGGCGAATGAGCTACGTGCCCTGCTGACCGAGTTGCTGGAGAGGATCGGATGACGATTTACGCGGGTCTGAAGGCGCTGCATCTGCTGTGCGCGGTGCTGTGGGTGGGTGGGATGTTCTTCGCATACGTGGTGTTGCGCCCGAGCCTCGCGGCGATCGAGGCGCCGCAGCGGATGCTGTTGCATACGCAGGTTTTCAAGAAATTCTTCCTGGTGATCTGGCACGCCATGCCGGTCATCCTTATCACAGGCTTCGCCATGCTTGGCTTCATCGGCGGGATGGCCAACGCGCCGTGGCAAATCCACGCGATGATGGGACTGGGATTGCTGATGGCGGCCGTCTTCCTGGCCATCTTCTTCGGCCCCTACCGGCAGTTCCGCCGTACCACCGACCGCAACAGGATGGCCTCCAGCCTGAACAACATCCGCAAGCTGATCGGGGTCAATCTGATCCTGGGCCTGATCACGGTCATCGTGGCGGGATTGCTGTAGAACCAGGATACCCTCCGCCATTAACCATTGGTCAACCTTTACCGATGTAAGCTCCAGGGCCTGACCAAAACGGTTCGCCCATGGCTGATGACTCGCTTCTCGCACTGTCCAACGCGCTGATCGCCGGCCGGTACGCCGTCGACACCACGCAGGTTCTTCCCGACGCGGGCGGCGGCTTGCAAGCCTACCTCGCGCGCGATCGCATGGCCGCGGACGCCAGGCGCGTCGCGCTGGTGGTCTCCCGATCCGCATCGCCGCGCATCAGGCATCTGCAGATGCTCGACGAACCCATCGATAACCTGATGGTCCCGCTCGGCCATGGCCTGGCACGATTGTCCGTCGGGAACGGCGAAGGCTACTTCGTCATCTGCGCCTCCCCACCCGGTCCGCCAGTGTCGGCACCGTTGACCCCGTGGCCCGAAAAGGCGCTGCTGGACCTGGTGCTGAGGCCCGTCGCGACCATCCTGGATGTCCTCCAGGGCCGCAAGCTGACCCATCGGGCGATCCGTCCGAACAACGTGTTCCACTCGGGGACTGGCCAGCCGGTCACTCTCGGGGCGGCGTGGGCGGCGCCACCCGCGATGCACCAACCCACCGTCTTCGAAACGCCCTACAATGCCATGTGCCATCCCGCCAGCCGAGGCGACGGCTCCATCACCGATGATGTCTATGCCTTGGGCGTCCTGCTGCTGACGTTGTCGGGGGGCAAGATCCCGATGGCCGGCATGGATGACGCGAGCATTATTCGCTCAAAGCTCGATCTGGGCAGTTTCTCGGCACTCGCGCGCGACTATACGCTGTCCGGATTCCTCGCCGATCTGCTGCGTGGCATGCTCGCGGAGGACCCTGACCATCGGCCGCTGCCAGGCGTGCTGATGGATCTCGCTCACACCCGCGGCCGCCGCATCGCCGCGCGTCCCGGCCGCCGTAGCCAGAACGCCCTGATGCTGAACGAGGTGGGCGTGTTCGACGCGCGGACCCTCGCCTGGGGCCTGCTCAACGACGACAAGAAAGCCATCCAGTTCCTGCGCAATGGCCAGGTGACGCAGTGGCTGCGCCGCGGGCTCGGCGACGCCAGCCTGGCCACCCAGATCGAGGACCTTGTTCGCGGACGCATGGCCGAGACAAAGCCCGGATCGTGGAGCGACCCGCTGCTGGTGATGCAGACCATCAACGCACTCAGCCCGCGCATGCCGTTGTGCTGGCGTGGCCTGGCGCTTTGGCCCGATGCGCTGCCGTCCATGCTGGCCGAGGGCATCGCCTCGAAGGCCGAACTGATGGCCGTGGCCGAGGAATTGCTGGTCGCCGACATTTTCAGCGCGTGGAGCGCCACGGATGGCCCGCCGGGCCGCATCGCCGCGCCCGAGATGGTACTGCATCGGCAGCTTCTGCAGAGTGCCGGGCCGGGGGGGCCGCTGCGCCTGTTCTACGCATTGAACCCGTTGCTGCCCTGCCGCGTGCCCGCGATGGCGGCGGCCTGGGTCGCCAGCATACCCGACCTGATGCGATTTTTCGAAGGTTCGGCGGAGAAGGCCGGGGACAGCCTCGTCGACCTGCATATCGCCGCATTCATCGCCGCCCGGGCCGACCGGAAGATAGAGATGCAGGTCAACGGACTGGGCGGCATCAAGGATGTCGCGTCGTTCCGGCGCGCCGAACTCATTCTGCTCAGGGATATGCAGACCCGGTATCACCCCGCGCCAATGCCGGGGCTGGCGAAATGGGTGGCGGCCCGGCTGCGGCCGAATCTCGACCGGTGGCGCAATAAATATCGGCGTGAAGCGTTGCACCTGAAGCTCGACGCGCTGGCACAAGCCGGATCCGTGGCGCGGCTGCTGGAGCTGGCGGAGGACCCGGGCGCCAGGGCAATGGATGTCGCCGGCGCCATACGCGCAACGCATGAGCTGGCGACGATCGACGCCGAATTGGTCGCCATCGACGGTGGTGACCGGGTACGCTTCGCCAATGCCGAACGGTTCGGCCAGGCAATCGCCGGAGGACTCGGGCTTTCAGCCTTCATCCTGATGGCAATGTCGGTCCTGATGCGATGAGCATTGGATCAAACTTCGGCCGCGGCGTCAGCGGGGCGATCGTCCTGCTGCTGGCGCTGGCCGGTGGCGGGCTGATCGCGATGTCGCCGGATATCGCATTGCCGTTGACGGTGCTGCTGGTGCCGGGATTGCTCGCCCTGATCGTCGATCGGACGCCGGGCTGCAGCGTCGCGCTGGCAATCGTGCTGTTTCAGGGCGCCGCGTGCGTGCGTCCGGTCATGGACGCCTGGTATCGGTGCGAGGGCATCGACGGCTGCATGAGCTACCTGGCCGACTGGCCGACCGTGCTGCGGGTCTGGCTGGCAGCGGGGGCAGCCTGGGTCCTGGCGCAAACCCTGCCGTTAGGACTGAAAGTGATGGACGACTACCGCATACGCTACCGCCGCGCTGTGTTGGTGGCTCGGCGGGAAGCACTGGCGGCAGAGTGGGGCCTGGAAGACGACCCGGTCGAGTGACGTTTGGCCGCCACGCGCCCACGACCCCACGACACAGCCTGGCGGCGGAGCGTCCGGATTGCGCCGAACCATCTCCCCATCGGCATGCGCGCGGTGGGTATCTAGAGCGTTTTCACCCTGACTGTGCAGGTTGAAAACGCTCTATCCCTTTGTTTGATCGCATGAATTCACGCGCTTCGGACGTTCCCCTCGCGTTTCGTCAGCTTGGCTGACGAAACGCTGGCCGCCCAGCGCGATCATGCTCTAAACGTGCTCCCCGGCAAGCGCGCCCTGCCGGTTCCCCGCGTTCAGCCGCCGTTCGGCGATCTGGGCCTTCATCGCCTTCTGCAGCTTCTCGAAGGCGCGGACCTCGATCTGCCGAACCCGCTCGCGGGAGATGTTGTACTGCTGCGAGAGATCCTCCAGCGTGGTCGGGTTATCCTTCAGGCGCCGCTCGATCAGGATGTGGCGTTCCCGTTCGTTCAGCGACTTCAGCGCGCCGGTCAGCAAGGCTTTCCGGCCGGTCAACTCCTCCCGATCCGCGATCGAGGTCTCCTGGCTTTCGGATTCGTCGACCAGCCAATCCTGCCATTCGCCTTCGCTGTCCTGGCGCACCGGGGCGTTCAGGCTGTGATCGGGTGCCGCCAGGCGGCGGTTCATGCTGACGACGTCCTGCTCCGGAACATCCAGCACCCGAGCGATTTTGGCGACTTGTTCGGGCTGGAGGTCGCCATCGTCGATGGCCTGCATCTGCCCCTTCAGCCGGCGCAAATTGAAGAACAGCTTCTTCTGCGCCGCCGTGGTGCCCATTTTCACCAGCGACCAGGAGTGCAGGATGTATTCCTGGATGGCCGCCCGAATCCACCACATCGCATACGTGGCCAGCCGGAACCCGCGATCGGGATCAAAGCGTTTGACCGCCTGCATCATCCCGACATTGCCTTCGCTGATCAACTCACCGACAGGCAGGCCGTAACCGCGGTAGCCCATGGCGATTTTTGCCACGAGTCGCAGATGTGAAGTGACAAGCTTGTGTGCAGCCTCCATATCCTGGGTGTCGCGCCAGCGGTGGGCCAGCGACAATTCCTCCTCCGGGGTCAGCATCGGGAACTTGCGGATCTCCTGGAGATACCGCGACAGGTTGCCTTCTGGGGCAATGTTAAGGACGGCAGAGGCCACGGCTTAGGCTCCTTTCGTCAGACCGGATGACTTGCCGACATGGCGCAAGATCGCGGCTGGAATGTGACTGAAACCAGTCTGGATGCAGGGTTGGGACTTCACGTCCCGGCGACCCACCCCAGCATGGCGGCGGCTTGTCCGGACGTCCCCATCAGGGAAAGGCACCCCTCTCCTTGACGGGAATTGTATACAGGACTGATTTAGTCCTGTCAAGATTAACGTATGGTTAGCCGCCGGACAGATCGGCTTCGACGGCGTCCAGAAGGGCCTGCATATCTGCCGGCAGGGCGGCTTCGAAACTGATCGGACGGCCGGTTCTGGGGTGTTTGAAACCCAGGCTCGCGGCGTGGAGTGCTTGCCTCGGGAAGTCGAGAAGGCGGCCCCGAAGTGGCTGATTCATGGCTTTTGCGGCCGTCGGCACACGGCGAAGGTATAACGGATCACCAACGATCGGGTGCCCCATCTTCGACAGGTGCACGCGGATTTGATGCGTCCGCCCGGTGGCGAGACGGCATTCCAGCAGCGCGAGGCTGGTGTGCCACCCGCGCATCGTCCGATAACGCGTAAGCGCGAACTTGCCGCCATGGTCCACCACGGCCATCCGCTTGCGGTCGCGTTGGTCCCGCCCGATAGCGCCCTCGATCTCCCCGCTCAGCGGCTGCGGCAGGCCCCAGACCAGCGCGATATAGGCCCGTTCCAGGTCGCGCGTGGCGAAAGCCGTGGTCAGCGCGTCGCTGGCGAGCTGCGTCTTGGCCACGACCATGACGCCGGAGGTGTCCTTGTCCAACCGGTGCACGATGCCGGGGCGGCGTTCCGCGCCGATGCCGGTCAAACTGGACCCGCAATGCGCGAGCAGCGCGTTCACCAACGTGCCGTCCAGGTTGCCCGGCGCCGGGTGAACCACCAGGCCGGCGGGCTTGTCGAGCACGATCAGGTCTGCGTCCTCATACAGGATGGGGAAAGGGATCGACTGCGGCCGCGGAACCGCGTCGATCGGCGCCGGCAGATCCAGCACGTAGATCCCGCCCGCTCGGACCGGTTCGGCCGGCTGGGTGACGGGGCCGGTGTCGCCACGCAGGCGGCCTTCGTCGATCAGCGTCTTGACCCGGGACCGTGAGATCGTGCCGATCGTGTCCGCCAGGAAACGATCGACGCGCAGGCCGGCGTGATCGGCCGAGGCGGTGATGCGGATCGGCCCATGGGGTGGTGGTTCGGGTGCCGGCCCGGGTGGTGGTCCGGGTGGTGGTTTGCTGTTGGCTGGCATGTGGATGTGGGATAACGCGGATTGGATTCGAATGGGAGACGGCATGCGGGCGTTGAAGATCGCGACCATCGTCATGGCCGTGCTAATCGTGATCGGGACGACGACGCTGATCATCACGATCGTGCGCCGGGCGTCAGCGCCCGCGCTGACTTCGCCAGTGCCGGCTTCGCCCACCGCCGCCGCACCCTGGCCGGCATCCCTCGCCGCGGTGCTGGATGAATCGGCCGGAACCCGCATTGCCGAGATCGTGGCGGTGCGCGACCGGCTGGCCATACGGCTTCAGGGCGGCGGCCCGGATCGGGTGGTCCTGATCGATCTCGCCACCGGCGCGGTGGCCGGACGGATCTCCCTGGTTCGGTAGGATTTCCGTCCCGTCACGATTTCAGCGCCCCGCCGGATTCCGATGCTTGAGGTTCCCGGGATTCCGGGTTAGAAGGCCCGCCTTGGCCGATGTCCCGTTCGTCTAGAGGCCCAGGACAGTGCCCTCTCACGGCACCAACAGGGGTTCGAATCCCCTACGGGACGCCA
>JAQGHW010000409.1 GCA_028291505.1 Rhodopila sp.
CGTCTGTTGCGACGGGGAGATATGGAACTGCACCACGTCGAGGTAGTCGGTCTTCATCCGGACCAGGCTCTGTTCGACGCCGGCCAGGATGTTGTCACGGGTGAACACGTGCGGGCTGCGCTGGCCGCGCACCGCCGGCGCCCCGACCAGGCAGCCGCATTTGCTCGCCAGATAATACTCGGAGCGCCGATGCGAGATGTAGCGGCCAATACGTTCCTCGCTCACGCCATAATCGATCGAGGTGTCGATGAAGTTGATACCGGCGTCGAGCACGGCGTTGAGAATAGTTTCGGCCTGCGCGTCGGTGGTATCACGCGCGCGCGGAGCCCCGCGCAATTCCATTGATCCGTAGCCCAGCGCGGTGACCGGCAATCCGGTCCGCCCAAGTTGCCGCTTCGGTAGATCAGCCATTGATTTCCTCCAGGTAGCAGCCATTCTTTCCGAGTAGAACGTCTCAGATAGATTCCGCGCGTTATGCCCGACAGAACATGTGGTTCATGCAACGGGATCGCGTGCTCCTGCCGGCAGATAATGCGCCCCGCTCGCGCCGTTGTCAGCCTGCCCGTCACCAGAGCCGCCCCAATTGACCAGCGTCAAACCGTACACGAAGGAGACTTTGGTCGCGCGGGCCTCGACGAAAATGCAGTTATTCCGTCGGCGGTGGTGCATCCGGACTTGTTTGCTCCGGCTAAGCTCATCCTGGTCGATGCCAATGCGGCAGCCACTCGATGGGACAATACGCCGGGCGGTCGACGGGTATCGCCGCGCCCGGGTGAGCATGGTAATCTCAGGCTACTCACTGAAACCGACGCGCGATACAATAGGTGAGAGAACCAAGGAGCCACGCGAATGATCAAATTTTACTACAATCTTGCACCGAACCCCACGAAAGTTGCGCTCTGCCTGGAAGAAATGGGCCTCGCTTACGAACTCGTGCCGATCGACACCCGTAAGGGCGAACAGCACACACCAGCCTTTCTCGCTATCAATCCGAATGCGAAATTGCCCGCAATCATCGACGGCGAGGCCATCATCTTCGACAGTAACGCCATCTTGCTGTACCTCGCCGAAAAGACTGGTCAATTCCTGCCAGAATCAACACCGGTGGCGCGCGGCGCGTTGCTTTCCTGGTTGATGTTCGTCGCGTCTGGAATCGGGCCATATTCGGGACAGGCCGTGCACTTCAGGAACGTCGCACCGGAACCGAAGGACTACGCGCTTAACCGCTACACGTTCGAGGCCCAACGGCACTGGGGCATCTTGAACACGCGTCTCGGCCAGCAGCGGTTCATGCTCGGCGACAAATACACCATCGTCGATATGGCTGTCTGGGGCTGGTCCCGCCTGATCCCCAATGTCCTAGGACCGGATGCGATCAAGGCGTTGCCGAACCTGCAACGACACCTGGACGAGATCACCGCCCGCCCGGCGGCGGCGCGCGCGTTGGCATTAAAGGACAAACACAGCTTCAAGGCCGAGATGGATGACGTCGCCCGTCTGGCGATGTTCCCCCACCTGGGTAAGAAAGTCGCCTGATCTCGACAGCATCTTTTGAGCCAGGTGAATAACGGCGCGCAGATCGGCTCGGCTGAAGAGGGCGTGGCGACGATTGCCGCCGCGGCACGTGGAACCGGCCGGGCTTGTCTCGGCCGGAGAGATGAAAATGCGCAACCACCGGCCAGGACCGAATGGAATAGTGGCATCGGCTTCGGTCGGCTGCACTTGCCGCGCCGTGACCGTGTTCGCCAAAGTCCTGCCAATAACGGGGTCGCACGAGGCACGTTCTCGTTGCGCGCCGGTGCGGCCAAATCCGATCGGGACTTCGATGGCTCAATTCGTTTACATCGAAGGCCCAACGTTGCTGGTCCCATTCAACTGGCTGCGGGTTTCGACGGGAGTTGGCGGGGGCTGCTATGATGGTATAGAAATGATGTGGGAGCGGAGCGCGATCTGCTGCATAGCGCAATGATTTATGCTATTTCAAGCAGTTTTTGGGCATGACGCGGGCAGGCGGGATCGCGGCGCGCGGCGCCGGAATGAAATTCCACCAGTGGCCGGTAGCGGCCGAGGATCAGATCTGGCAGTAGTGCCGGAGATTGACCATCGTGTAGGCGAGGGTCTTGAACGCGTAGTGCAGCCCGCTGATGCGCTCGAAGCGCAGCTGTAGCCGGCGGAACTTGTCCTCCCAGGCAAATACCCGCTCGATCGTCCAGAAGCGCTCTTTGAAGATGGCCGGCTCGAAGATTTGCTTTCTGCCGCGCGGATTGGGGTTAATGTTGGGAACCATGCCGCGGTTGAAGATCGCCTTTCGGTTGGCCCGGCAGTCGTAGACACCATCAAGACTGACGATGGTGCCGCAGAGATCCGCACCCACCTCCCGGACGATGCGCATCACTTCGGGCAGGGCCTCCCTCAGCAGCGGCGCTTCATTGCGATTGCCCGGCGCCACCACGAACGGCGCGATCACATTGCACCGGCGATCGCAGAAGGCGACGACCTTGTCGCCCCTCACCCTTTTGTGGCCGCTGAAGCCGAGGTTATCGCCGCCCTTTTTTCGCCGCCGTTGTCGTGCCGTCGCCATGAATGACCGCCGTAGCGAGACGGCCGTCCTCATGAAGCCTCGACACCGAGCCGGCGAAAATGGCGTCCATGCAGCCGTTGTCCACCCAGCGCCGCCAGATGCGGTCAATGCGCGTGTCGTGCGTTTCCGGCTGGCCTTCGCCATCCTTGTGGATCGGCAGCTCCTTCCACTGACAACCCAGATAGAGAATCTTCAAAATGTAGTTGAAGATCTTGTAAAGACTCAGCTTCGGTGCCGGACCGCGGCTACCGATGGAGAGATGCGGCAAGACAAATTGCTCGAACTCCGCGAGGTCCAATTGCGTCGGGATCGCTTGCCAGCGTTGAGTTTCCACCATTCGGGCCCTCCCAAAAACTGGGCCTTACCCGATTCGGTGGCGTCCGCTGAAATCCCAGGACAAGCGCGGCTTATAGCAAAATGCGACTGCGCTCAAAAACCCGCAACCAGTTGATGGCGCCACCAACTGTTGAGACGCCAGGTGGCCGGAACACCGCGTTTCGTTCGCGTTGAGGTCGCTTCGGAATCGCCTCGGCTGACAGGTCCGCTCACGGATCCAGCCGTCGGACGGACGAGCGTGATCGAGATCGCGCTCGCGGATGGAACATCGGTGCGCGTGACCGCGGACGTTGACGAGCCGGCGCTCCGCCGTGTGCTCGGGGTGCTGCGCGGATGATCGCGCCGCCGCCGG
>JAQGHW010000416.1 GCA_028291505.1 Rhodopila sp.
CGGCAGCTTCGGTCCCTTGGCCAGGGTCGCGTAGAGGATATTGGCGTTGGGCTGTGCGAGAAGCAGACCCGTCGGATTGTCGGCAACGTCGCGCACGATCTCGCCACCCGGTGGGTTGGGGGTGTCCTTGCTGTAGCCGACCGCCCGCAGTGCCGCACCGTTCAACAGCGCACGATCGTAAAGGTGGAGCAGGAACACCGGCGTGTCGGGCGCGGCGGCGTTGAGTTCCGCGATGGTAGGCAGGCGCTTCTCGGCGAACTGGTGCTCGGTGAAGCCACCAACCACCCGCACCCACTGCGGCGGCGGCGTGTTCGCGGCCTGGCGCTTCAGCATCGCCATGGCGTCAGCCAGCGAGCGCACGCCGTCCCAGCGCAGCTCCATGTTAAAGTTGAGCCCGCCGCGGATGATGTGGAGGTGGTTGTCGATCAGCCCAGGCAAGTCCGCGCGGCCCGCGAGGTCGATGCGCCGGGTTCGGGGGCCAGCCAACGGCATGATGTCGGCGTCGCGGCCGACCGCGCTGAAGTGACGGCCGGTGATCGCCACCGCCTCAGCCAGTGGGTTGGCGCGGTCGAGCGTTGTGATGCGGCCGCCGTGCACAATCACGTCGGGCGCGGCTTCGGACGGGTTCATGAGCGGGTCTCCCGCGATTGCGTTAGCTGGGCGGTGTCGGCTGGCGGCTGGGTGTGCCGGCCGGGCAGCTCACCGAACACATGCGGGACGCAGTTCGCGTCGTGGCAGGCGGCTGCGAGCGACGTCCCGGTCAGCAATTGCTTGCCGACCGGAATGACCTGCTCGCCGATCGGGATGCCAAGCAGCCCGACCAACGCCACCAGCGGCGGCTTAGCCGCTGACTGAGTCGCGATGAGGTTATTGAAGGCTTCAATCTCCGCGTCGAGCAGCTCATGGGCCCGTCGCCGATCGACGCCATCTCCGCAACAGAAGGCAGCCTGGCGCGTGGTCACCGCCTCGAAGAAATTCGAGAACCGCGCCAGGTCAAACCACCGAGCAATTGCAACTCGGTCGAGCGCCTGCAAAGCCTGTTGCTCCACCAGCGATGCGTCGCCACGCCAAAACATCCGCCCGCTCCCCCGTTCGGGGGATCGCAAGAGAGGCGAGAATGTACGACCTGTATGCACGAGAAGAGACGCGGCGCCGACCCGTTTCAGAACCGAAGGAGCAGTGACACGTGGCAACGACAACAGTAGTGGCGGCACCGGCTGCAGCAGCACCAGTCAAGAAAGCGCCCAAGCAGCTCCCCGCGCCGAATAGCGACTTTTATCAGCTCGTGGACGTCTTGACCGCCGAAGAAAAGGCGATCGTCGAGAAGGAGCGGGCATACATGGAAACCAGCGTTGCGCCCATAATCAACAAATCCTGGTCCGACGATGCGTTTCCGTTCGAGTTGCTGCCGTCATTCAAGGAGCTAAGCCTCGGCGGCCTGGGATTCGAGGGCTACGGCTGCGCCGGCGGGAGCCAGAAGCTCTTCGGGTTCGTCGCGATGGAGCTCGCGCGTGTTGACGCATCATTCTGCACGTTCTTCGGCGTGCATAGCGGCCTCGCTATGGGCTCGATCTATCTTGATGGATCAGAGGAGCAGAAGCAGAAGTGGCTGCCACCGATGGCGCGTTGGGAAAAGATTGGCTGCTTCGGCCTTACCGAGCCATTGGTCGGTTCGGGAACGAGCGGAGGGCTGACGACGACCGCAAAGCGCGAGGGCGACACGTGGGTGCTCAACGGGCAGAAGCGCTGGATCGGCAATGCAACGTGGTGCGACGTTTCGATCATCTGGGCGCGCGACCTCGCGGACAATCAGGTGAAGGGCTTCATCGTCGAGAACAAAACGACTCCCGGTTTCAGCGTCGAGAAGATTGAGCACAAGATCGCGCTCAAGGTGGTACAGAACGGCCAGATCACGCTTAAGGACGTGCGCGTGCCGGAAACGAATCGCCTACAGGGTGGCAACTCGTTCCGCGATACCGCGCGGGTGCTCCGGATGACTCGTTACATGGTCGGCTGGGCTTCGACCGGTATCCAAATGGGCGCGTTCGAGGCAACACTGAAATACGCACAGGAGCGACTACAGTTCGGCAAGCCGATCGCTTCGTTTCAGATGGTGCAGGATCTCCTCGCCAGGATGATTGCCAACGTGACCGCATGCCAGTGCCTGATGGTCCGGCTGGCGCAGATGGATGACGACGGCAAACTCGCCGACCATCACGCCTCATTGGCGAAGGCGTTCTGCACGGCAAAGTCCCGCGAGACCGTCGCATGGGGCCGCGAGGTACTGGGCGGCAACGGCATCGTCGCCGACTACAACGTCGCGCGCTTCTTTGCCGATGCCGAGGCGCTCTACTCATACGAAGGCACCTATCAGATGCAAAATCTGATCGTCGGCAAAGCCATTACCGGGCTTGGCGCCTTCGTGTGAGCAAGGGCGGGCCGGGGCTTCTCCCCCCACCCTGGGCCGCCCTCCTTTTTCAACAGGAGATTCATGATGGCTTCGGAAACGACGGGCCTGACGCTCGCAAACGTCCTCTATGAGAAGAACGGCAGCGTTGCCTACGTTACTGTCAATCGCCCGAAAGTCCTCAACGCCCTGAATACGCCGACGTGGTCGGACCTGAGAAGGGCCTTCAAGGACGCCCGGGACGATGCCGCGATACGCGGGGTCATTCTGACAGGCGCTGGCGACAAGGCTTTCATCGCAGGAGCCGACATCAGCGAGCTCGCGCAGGTAACGGCGTTCGAGGCTGAGCGATCCAGTCGCTTCGGACAGGGGGTCCTGGATCTCATCGAAAACCTCGGCAAGCCGGTCATCGCCGCGGTGAACGGCTTTGCGCTCGGTGGCGGCTGTGAGACGGCGATGGCGTGCACCATCAGGATCGCGGTGGAGTCTGCGAAGTTTGGCCAGCCGGAAGTCATGCTCGGTCTCGTACCGGGCGGTGGCGGAACGCAACGTCTACCGCGGCTCGTCGGCAAAGGGCGGGCTCTTCAACTCATCCTCTCCGGCGAGATGATCACAGCTCAGGAGGCTTATCGCATCGGCCTGGTCAACGAGGTCGTTCCGGCGGCTGGTTTGATCCAGCGCGCCGAGGCAATCCTGACGAAAATCGCCTCCAACGCTCCCATTGCCGTCAAGTTCGCGCTTGAGGCGGCAAACAACGGGATGGAGACAAGCCAAAGCGAAGGGCTGCTGCTCGAGGCCTCTTACTTCGGGCTCTGCGCCGCAACCGAAGACAAGAAGGAGGGGACAACCGCCTTCCTCGAAAAGCGCGCACCACAATTCCGCGGCCGGTGAAGAAAACCCGGCAATTCAGCAAGGACGACCCATGACAAGCGACAACATTTTCTCCGGACTGAAGGTGGTGGACCTGGCGAGCTTCATCGCGGGTCCGGGAGCCGCCGTGATCCTGTCCGACTTCGGCGCGGATGTAATCAAGGTTGAACCGCCGAACGGCGATACCTGGCGGATAGGATACAAGATCCCGCCGCAGCCGCGAGCCAAAGACAATTATTCCTGGCACCTCAACAACCGCAACAAACGCGGGTTGGCGCTCGATCTGAAGTCGCCCGAAGCCAGTGGCGTCCTACGGCGGTTGGTCGAGTGGGCCGACGTACTGATCGTCAATACGCCACATCCGGCTCGCGAAAAGCTGAAGCTGGGGTATGACAATGTCGCCCCGTGGAATCCGCGGCTGATCTATGCGGATGTCACCGGCTACGGCGACAACGGGCCCGACGCACAGCTTCCAGGCTTCGACATCACGGCGTATTGGGCACGAAGCGGCCTGCTGTCGTTGACGCGCGACGCCGGCGCCCCGCCAACGCTGCCGGTAACAGGCAGCGGTGACCATGCAACAGCGGTGAGCCTGTATTCGGCAATCGTCACGGCGCTCTACCGGCGCGAACGCACCGGCAAGGGCTCCTTCGTGACGACATCGTTGCTCGCCGCGGGCGTCTGGGCCGCTGCCGTCTCCGCCCAGGCTGCGCTTTGCGACGCTACTTTTTACCCGCTTCACGATCGGGCCAATCCACCGAATGCGACCTTCAACGTCTACCGCGCCGCCGGCGACACATGGTTCGTGATCGTACTGACGCCCGATAAGTGGCCGGCTTTGGCCAATGGAATAAACCGCCCGGATCTTTTGACGGATGGCCGATTTGCTGACCCTGCCAAGCAGGCCACAAATTCAGCGCAGCTCACTGCGATCCTGGATCAGACCTTTGCCGCGCAGCCGATGGCGCATTGGCGCGAGGTCTTCGAGAAGGCGCACCTTACCTTTGGCGTGGTGCTTGCACCCGGCGAAGTGATCAAAGACCCTCAGCTCCGCGCGAACGACATCGTCGTTCCACTTGATGGCGCCGGCGAAAACCTTAAGTTCACGATCAGCAGTCCTCTCAAGGTGCACGACGTAGCCAAGGTTCCGGCCGGACGCGCGCCCGAGCTTGGCGAACACAACGAGGAAATCCTCAAGCAGCTCGGCTTCAACACCAACGAGATAGACAGTCTGCGCACCAGCGGCGCCGTTCCGAAAGCACGAGGACGCGCCGCATAGAGTGCCGCCTGAACCTTGCCGAGAAATTATTAGGCGGATGGAGAAATGAGGCCGATGGGTGACATAGTGACTGAACGTTCCGAAGGCATACTTCGCGTCGAATTGAACCGTCCAGAAAAGATGAACGCGATGACTTCGAGCATGTACACGAAGCTTGCGGATATCTTCAATGACGCGGCCAAGGACGAGCGCATACGTGTCGTGCTTTGGCACGGTGCAGGAGATGCTTTCAGCGCCGGCAACGATGTGAAGGACTTTCTGGAGAATCCTCCCGGCCCAGGAGAATCTCCTCAGGCTCGGCTCATGAATGCGCTGGTCGGTTTCGACAAGCCGCTGATTGCAGCTGTGCGCGGTGCCGCGATCGGCGGCGGAACCACGATGCTATTGCACTGCGACTTCGTCTACGCAGGCGAGAGCACCCGGTTTCAGATGCCTTTCATCAACCTCGCTGTGGTGCCGGAGTTTGGATCGACCTGCCTCGTTCCGCTTAGAATTGGTCACATTCGCGCGGCTGAGCTTATTCTACTTGGATTGCCGTTCGACGCCAGGCGCGCTTTGGAGCTTGGGTTGGTTACTCAGGTTGTGTCCGATCAGGACCTCCTGCGGGTCGCGGCCGAAACGGCACGGAAACTGGCAGAGAAACCGGCTGCCGCGATGCAAGTCTCCAAGCGACTGCTGAAGCGTTGCTTTCGCGAACAAACCTTGGCTGCAATGAAGGCCGAGAACGAGGCATTCAGCGTGCAGGTTCGTTCTGAAGAGACGAAGGAAGCACTGACAGCCTTTCTGGAAAAGCGAGCGCCTAACTTCACCAGAACCAGTAAACCTGTAGCGGCCACGTAGAGCCGTTACCGACGAACGGACCTGCAGCGATGCCGCAGAAATACATACGCCCTGACATTTGAGCTGTGAAAGGAAAGAGCTATGACCGACGCTCTCGCGACGCAATCGAAACCAACATCGGGCCGCAAGGATGCGGTTGGCAGACTATTCGTTCTCGAGCTGAGCGGTGGTCGCATTCACTCGATGAGTCCGGACGGCTCCAGCCGGAAGATCATAATTGCCGGCTGCCATCTTCCCGACGGCATCGTGGTCGATGTCGAGGCCGGCCATATCTACTGGACCAACATGGGGGTGCCAAACCTCAACGACGGTTCCATTGAGCGCGCCGACCTGGATGGAGGCAATCGAAAGGTCGTCATCCCCCAGGGCGTCACTTTCACGCCAAAGCAGCTTCACCTGGAGAAGGGAAGCGGCAAGCTCTACTGGTGCGACCGCGAAGGCATGCGGGTGATGCGCGCAAATCTCGACGGCACGAACGTCGAGACGCTGGTCAAGACGGGCGAAGACGAGGACGATCGTCGCGACGCCACGAAGTGGTGCGTCGGGATCACGATCGATCCAAAGCGCAGGCAAATCTACTGGACGCAGAAAGGTCCGGATAATGCCGGTCTCGGCCGCATCTTCCGCGCGGGCATAGAGCTACCCAAAGGCGAGGACGCCGCTGGTCGGACGGACATCGAAGTATGGCTCGACAATCTGCCTGAACCGATCGACCTCGAGCTCGACCTTGAAAGTCGAGTTCTGTACTGGACGGATCGCGGCAACCCGCCGATCGGCAATACCGTCAATCGTGCTTCCGTCGATGCGCCGGCCGGAAAAGGACGCGCACCTG
>JAQGHW010000484.1 GCA_028291505.1 Rhodopila sp.
AACCTGCCGGTCGGCGAGAAGCTGCAGCGCGCGGATCATGGCCATTGGGCGCGGGTCCTGAAAGATGTCATAGCCGCCCAGTAATCAGGGTTTGCCGCCGGAGCAATCCCCGGAGTTCGCCGCCGCACGCGGGACCAAGGATTAACGAGTCGTTCAGCTATCCCGCCTAAAACGAAAAAGCCGGCCGGGATTGGCCCGACCGGCTTACTCGTGGAGAATGAGCCCCTATGACAAAACTCAAACTCCTACCAAAGATAGTGGTGAAGATAGCCGTAAAGGTCAAGGTCATCATCGTCCGAAAGTAGGGAGTCGGCCGGCCCATCCGTGGGTCGGCCGCTTCCACGGGGACCGCTAAGCGGACATCGCGGTCCCAACCGCCCCCAGCCCGGAAAACACCGTTTCGATCGTGTCCCCAGCAGCAATCGGAAACTGCCGCGTGAACGACCCGGTCATGACGATCTCTCCCGCTTTCAGGCCGCGACCGTAGGCTCCAAGTTTCGCCGCCAGCCACACAACCGAGTTCAGCGGATTGCCCAGCACCGCGTCGCCAGTGCCGGTCGCCACCAGTCTGCCATTGATGGAAACCCGCGCCTCGATCGCCCTCAGATCCGCCGGCAATGCCGCGGGCGAGCCCAGGATCACCATCTTCTGTTGGGCATTATCCGCCAGGGCCAGCGCAATCTGTTCGGTAAACGGCCCGCGGGTCTCAATAATCTCCAGCGACGGGTAAACGACGTCGATCGCAGCGCGGGCTTCGTCCAGTCCAACCGTGCCGGACAGATCCACACGCAGTCGCATGCAGAGCTCGTTCTCGAACCCGGGCGCGATCAACTCGGCGGGTGCGAAGACATGACCGGAGGGCTTGCTGTCCAGCACGCAGCCGAACACCGGCTCATGGAAGCCGAACTGCTGCTGGATCGCCGGCGCGGTCAAGCCAACCTTCCAGCCGATCTGCCGCTCGCCTGCCGCGCATCGGCGTTCGATCAGGCCCAGCTGGACCGCGTACGACTGGTCGACAGTGAGCTTCCCGAAATACGCCGGCGGGAAATAGACGCCCTGCTGCCGCGCCTGCCAAAACGCATCAATCAGGCTGTCGTTCGTGGTGCTCATGTTTCCCCCTATTGTCGACGCTCGACCGGTCGCCTACCGTCCGAACAGTTTGTCGTCAGTCGGAAGGGTCGCCATGAAAATCCTCGTTGTCCAGGGGGCCGGCATGAACATGCGCGGCAAAACGCAAACCGAGATATTCGGCACCATGACGCTGGACCAATACAACCAGCACATTCGCCAATATGCCAAAGACCTCGACATCGAGGTGGAGATCTTCCACTCCAACATTGAGGGCGAGGCCATCAACCGGCTGTACCAGGCGAACGAGCAGGGTTTCGATGGCGCATTGATCAACCCGGCCGGATTCTCCCGCGGCTATCCCGCGTTCACCGCCGCGATCAGCCAGATCACCTTCCCGGTGATCGAGGTCCATATCTCCAACCCGGTGCGCCGAGGCCCGGTGTCGGATACGGCGACGGTCAGTCTGGGGATGGTCACCGGCTTCGGCGTGCTGGGATACTATCTGGCCATGCGCGGGCTGCGGGATACGCGCAAGAGCAGTTAACCAGTGCGCCTCGGTCTGTTCGGCGGAGCCCAATCGGACGCCGCCGATCCGGCACACGGATACAACGACTACCTCGACTTTCTGCTGGAAGCCGAAGCGCTCGGTTACCACGGCTGTTTTCTGACCGAACATCATTTCACCGGCTGGGGCCAGGTGTCCGCCCCGCTGCACATGTTGTCCTGGCTAGCCGCTCGCACGACCAGGCTGCGGCTCGGCACCGCCGTCATGGTGCTGGCCTGGCACAATCCCATGCTGCTCGCCGAACAGGTCGCCACCGTTGACGTGCTGTCTGGCGGGCGCCTGGACCTCGGGATCGGCCGCGGCTATCGCCACAACGAATTCCACGGTTTCGCAATGGACCCGAACGAAGCCGAAGCCCGGTTCGCGGAATCCCTGGACGTCATGACCCGCGCCTGGACCTGCCGCGAACGTTTCTCGCACCGCGGAGAATTCTGGCGCTTCGACGACGTGATATTGGAACCGCCGCCGTTACAAACGCCCCAACCGCCGCTGTGGGTCAGCGCCGGCCGCGACGCCTCAATCCAAGCCGCGGCGGAACGCGGACTACGGTTGTTGCTTGACCAGTTCACACCGGTCGAAACGATCGCGACCCGGATCGAAACCTATCGCCAGGCAACCGGCCCTCGTTTCGATCCCTCCATGGTCGCCGTCGCACGCGACGTGTACATCGGAGAATCCCCAGCCGAAATCGAGGACGCTTTCACCCGCCGCGCCAACGGCCATCAACGGATGATCGACGCGGCACGCACGCCGGGCGCCGCGACCGGTTCCCACATCCTCGCCTGGGCCGACCGCCCGGAAGCTCGGACTGAGGCGGCCCTGTACGGCACGCCGGATCAGGTGGCGGCAAAGCTCCGAACCCTGGCATCAGCCGGCGTTAGCTATGTCCTTTGCAACATCCTGGACCACCACCGGCCAACACTTCGGAAGGTCATCGCCCTTGCCGACACCGAAAGATAGAGCAGCGCCGAAGCGCTCGATCAGCAGGACCTCAGGAGAGTGACGCACCGCCCAGCCAGTCCTCGGTGCGAAGGCCCTCAACCCGGCCGAATTCTCGCAAGTTCCCGGTCACGACGATCAATCCGCGGCTGCGGGCGTGGCCGGCGATCAGTGTATCGTAGCCTCCGATGGCTTGACCACGACGTTCCAGGGTCGCACGTATTTCAGCGGCATGGGCTGCGGCATCGTCATCGAAAGGCAGAATTCCGAGACGCGCAGTAAATCGATCGACATCACGCCGGGTCTCGATCGGCCTGTCAGACTTCTCCGCGCCAACCAGCAGTTCCATCAAAATGATGGTGGAGATGCAAAGCCCATCGGCCTCGCGATTGAAGCGCTCCCGCAGTTCGGCCGGCCGATCACGTAGAACACGAATGCAAAGGTCCGTGTCCAGCATGTAACGGAGCATCAAATCGATTCACGCGCCTGGATCGGCGGTTGATCGCGCTCGCCGATATCGACCCCGGGGGAATCGAAGAAATCGTCCCACACGGAGTCCGACGGCACGATGATCCTCCGTGCGCCATCCCTCAGGATCGTGACCTCCCTGACGGCTGGCGGAAAGGCAACGTCCTTCGGTAGGCGAACGGCCTGGGACCGATTTGTCAGAAACAGGGTGGTGCGGGTCATCAGGGTGTTTCCGTTGCGGATATACACAATGTATATCCCTTCCGGGCCGATTTCAAGAATGCACCGTCATCCGCGTGAATGGCCATCACAAACTCCCGGTTCGCGGATCTGCGAGAGACCGCCATGGGACGGCCTCACGCTTTTCGCTCGCATCCGGGAGGCGCTGCTTCCATATTCGTGTGAGAGGAGCCATCAATGCTGAGGATCGAAGTAGAGCAAGAGGAAGACGGTCGATGGATCGGCGAGGTGGCGGCCCTCCCGGGTGCGCTGGCCTACGGAACCACCGAGTCCGAGGCCCGCTCACGAGCCGCGGCGCTAGCATGTCGGATAATCGCCGACCTGATCGAGCACGGTGAACCCGTTCCGGACGAAGCGCGCGATCTTTTTGCTCCGGCGTGAGCGGCTGGCCCGCCGCCCGGGCGGGCACGGTCTTGCGGGCGCTTTACCGAATCGGTTGGACGCTCAAGCGACAATCTGGTTCGCACCGAACCTTGTCGAGGCCTGATTGGCCGGATTACGTCTTCGCCTTCCACGACGGGGAGGAGATTGGGCCGCGCATGCGCGCGCGTGTCGCTAAACGCACGGGACTGCGCCCCGGCGACTTGTAGCCAATAGGTTCCGGCTCAATTCCCCGAAAAGATCCCCGTCCCCAGCCCCGCTTCATCAACCCCATCGCCACGCTCGCCTCTTGAGCAAACCGCCGGACGAGCGGATGATCACCCCATAGTTACCCGATAAGGAACGTCCAATGCCCGAAAGCCCCGCCGACAAGGCGATGCTCGCCGCCACCGAGACCCGTTTGCCGCTGAACGGGATCACCGTCCTGGACCTGACCCTCGCCCGCGCGGGGCCAACCTCGGTGCGTCATTTCGCCGATTGGGGCGCCAACGTCATCCGGATCGAGCCGCCCGCCACTGACGGTGAGGACGTCGCTGGCCGCCGCCACGGCTTCGACTTCCAGAACTTGCACCGCAACAAGCGCGCCGTGACCCTGAACCTGAAGACCAAGGAAGGCCATGAGGCTTTCATGCGCCTCGCCGCGAAAGCCGACGTCATCCTGGAGAACATGCGCGCCAACGTGAAGCACCGCCTGAAAGTCTCCTATGAGGACGTCAAGGCGATCAATCCCCGCATCGTCTACGGCAGCATCTCCGGCTTCGGCCAGGACGGGCCCTACGGCCCCCGCGCCGGCGTCGACCAGATCGCCCAAGGCATGGGCGGCCTGATGTCGATCACCGGCGAGCCCGGCCGCGGCCCGATGCGCGTCGGCATCCCCATCGACGACCTCACCGCCGGCAACCTCTTGGCACTCGGCTGCATGATGGCCCTGTTCGACCGTGAACGGACCGGCGTAGGCCGCTGGGTCACCACCTCGCTGCTGGAAGCGCAGATCTTCATGCTCGACTTCCAGGCCAGCCGCTGGCTGATGGAAGGCGAGGTCGCCGGCCAGGCTGGTAACGATCACCCCACGGGCATTCCCACCGGCGTTTTCCCGACCAGCGACGGCCACATCAACATCGCCGCCAGTTCCTCCCGCGTGTTCACTCGTTTCTGTGAAGCGATCGAGCGCAAGGACTGGCTGCAACGCGACGACTGGAAGACCCAGGTCGGCCGCAGCAAGGATCGCAAGGCCATCAACGCGGCGATCGGCGAAATCACCAAGACCAAACCGTCCAACCACTGGATTGAGCTGTTCGAGGCCAACGGCATCCCCTGCGGCCCGATCTACTCGATCGACCAGGTGTTCGCCGATCCGCAGGTCAAGCACCTCGGCATGGCAACGAAAATGAGCAGTCCGCACGTCGGGGAAGCAGAGGTCGTTGCATCGGCGATCAACATCTCCGGCTTCTCGAAGGCGATCCGCGCCCACACGCCCGATGCCGGTGAGCACGGCGACGAAATTCTGAAAAGCGTCGGCTACACCGACGCCGAACTGGCTGACATGCGACAAAAGGGAGTCATCTGAATGCTGCCCGATCATGCCGAAACCCGCGCCTTCGCGGGTGGGAAAATGTTGGCTGCGAAGGATGACGGCGTCGGCCTGATTACCTTCAACCAGCCGGAAAAACGTAACGCCATATCCATGGAGATGTGGACCGGTCTCGGCGAGATTTTCGACGAATTCAGCGAGGACAGCAGCGTCAGCGTGGTGATCCTGACCGGTGCGGGCAACAAGGCGTTCGTTTCGGGCGCCGACATCAGCCAGTTCGAGAAGAACCGCAGCAGCGCCGACGCGCAGGCGGAATACGATCGGGCAAATAGTGTCGGGCGCAACAAGCTCATCAACTTCAAAAAGCCCGTCATAGCCCGCATTCGCGGCTTCTGCATGGGTGGCGGCCTGGCGATCGCGATGGCGACCGATATCCGAATCGCCTCCAGCGACAGTCAGTTCGGCATTCCGGCGGCGCGGCTGTCGATCGCTTACGCACCCGATGCGATCAGGCGCCTGATCGATCTCGTCGGCCCGGCCCATGCACGCATGATCCTCTATACCGCCAAGCGTATCGATGCGGCCGAAGCGGAACGGATCGGGCTGATCAACCGGATGACCACGGCGGAGGCCCTGAACGACGTGGTGCTGGATATCGCTCGCACCATCGCCGACAACGCCCCGCTGTCCGTCGCGGCCTCCAAACTGACGATCAACCAGATGATCAAGGACGAAAGTCAGCGCGACATGGCAGCAATTCAGCGCGCCATGGAGACCTGCTTCAACAGCGCCGACTACAAGGAAGGCCGCACCGCCTTCATGGAAAAGCGCCCGCCGCGCTTCGTCGGCCGCTGATCGCGCGTTCCGTCATGGTCGGGTGAGCAAGCACGCGAGTGAGGGGTCGGTCCCGGCCAGCCACGCACCAATCGTTCGGCGGCGACGACTGACGCCGCCCGTCGATCGGGTTAAAGGCGCCCGACAGGTCAACCCTGCTGCATCCCCGTCAGGCTTCTGCTACAATCGCCCCTATGGAACGCGATCACGCCAGAGCCACCTTAAAGGCCCATGAAGCGGAGTTGAAGCAACTCGGTGTGCAGCGGCTCTACCTATTCGGCTCGACCGCGCGTGGGGAGGCCTTCGACACGTCCGACGTGGACCTGTTCTTCGATTATGAGGAAGGAAAGTTCGGGCTCTTTGACCTGATGGACGTGCAAGAATACACGTCGCGCATTCTTGGCTTCGCGGCTGATGTCATGACGCGCGACAGTATCCATAAGGTTCTTCGCCCTCGCATCGAGGCAACCGCTCTACGCGTGTTTTGATGCCGCCTTCGTCGGTCGTTCCCTACCTGACGGACATCATCGAGGCAATTGAGCACATCCGCGAAAAGGCAGGCCTAGCTTCGGGTTGTGCTTGCGGGGAATCCATTGCCGTCCGCTCATGCGCGTCGCGTCCCGACGATCCACTAAAACGTATTAGGTGCATGACGAAAGATCGACAGTAAACGATGCCCGCCGGGTGCCGTCCATAAAGCACCCATGTTGCCACTTGCCCGAGTAGGGAGTGAGACCAGCCTTGGTTAGCGTCCCTTCACCGTCTGGCTTGCCATCGCGCCACTGGCCTTCATATCGGGAACCATTGGGCGCGACCATCGTCCCGAACCCGTTTATCTTACCATCGCGCATTTCGCCCTCGAAGTGGAATCCCTTCGAGAAATCGGCTTTTGCGGCCCGTTAAGAGCATCGTTGAGCCATTCTCCTTCAAAGCTAGTGCCGTTCGTAAAAATCAGAGTTCCATGACCGCTCCGCTGGCCGTCCTTGAACATGCCATCGTAGGTTGGTTCACCCTTGGACACATATTTCATTATT
>JAQGHW010000485.1 GCA_028291505.1 Rhodopila sp.
TGCTTCATCGTTTCTTCGTTAGAATTCAGCAACAACCCCAATGGGAAACTGCTGACGCAAAGATAGCCGAGCAACTGCGCCTCATGCACCGGCAGGATCTGCTGCACGGATTTGATTTCCAGGACCACGACGCATAGAAGATGCGGCCGGCTCCCAGCCACCCATTACAGCACCAGTTCAAACCGCGTCGTCTTCTCCAGCGAATCCTCGAACCACGACTCGATCGCCGCCTGCCGTTTGCCGACAAACACCGGTTGACCATCTTCCAGCACCATCGGCAGATCGTGCCCCGGCACCAGCAGCGTCCCCGGACGCCGCCGCCAAAGCGTCCACATGCTCTCGATCGAGGCCGCCGTAACTGAGGCGTCGTAAGTCATGTCCGCCGCCCGAGTCAGCAACTCCACCCGATTCTTGGCAGCATCCCCGGTGAACAAGACGTCCCGATCATTGCCGGCAAGTAAAAATATCAGGTGCCCCGGCGTATGCCCGGGAGCGTCATATGCCACCATCCCCGGCAGCACGACATCGCCATGCCTGATACGCTTCAATTGCGCCGACCCAGCCAGTTCCCGCACATAAAGCTCCGGCACCGGCGTGCTGCCCCAAGGCTCCTTCACCGACCAGTCCAGTTCCTCCGAACCGATCCAGATCGTCGCCTCCGGAAACAGCACCCAGTTGATCGCATGGTCATGGTGCGAATGCGTCAGCACGACGTCCGTCACGTCCGCCGGCGTCAATCCATGCCGCTTCAGGCCGTTGATCAGGTTGGAGCGATGACTGAACGTCCCGCAATCGATCAACGCCACCCGGTCGTTGCCGCGCAGCAGGACGATGGTGCTCCACCCCAGCCCGCCATGGCAGACCGATTTACCCGGATACCCCTGAACCAGGATGTCGAGTTGATAATCCTGCTGTGCCATATCGCCGCCTCCCACATCTCCCGCAGCGCATAGAACGGCTACACGCGCCCGGCAACATCAGCCGCCCTAATCCTGCTCCGCCGCCTTCACCCGCTGCCACCCCGCCTCCATCTCATCCAGCGACAACTCGGACAAACCCTTCGCCTGAGCCTCAAAATCACGCTCCATCGCATTGAACCGACGGGAAAATTTCTCGTTCGCGTGACGCAGGCAGGTCTCCGGATCCAGCCCCAGCTTGCGCGCCAGGTTAGCCAACACGAACAGCATATCCCCAACTTCATCGGTCAACCGAACCGGATCGGCATCCGCAAGCTCCGCCCGAAGCTCCGCGATTTCCTCATCAAGTTTCGCCAGCACCTGTCCGGCGTCCGGCCAGTCAAACCCAACCCGAGCCGCCCGGTTGGTCAACTTCAGCGCTCGGGTCAGGGCAGGGAGGCCAACAGGCACCCCCGCCAATGCGCCGAACTGCTTCGCGGCGGCACGTTCGGCCGATTTCTGCGCCTCCCACGCCGTCGTCTGCGCCGCGGCATCCCGCGCCGCCGCCTCGCCAAAGACATGAGGATGGCGCCGTATCATCTTGTCACTGATGCATTTTGCCACATCGACGAAGCCAAAAGCCCCGGCCTCCTCCGCGATGCGGGCATGATAGACGACCTGGAAAAGCAGATCCCCAAGCTCGTCCGGCAGGGCGGTGAAATCGCGCCGGGCGATGGCGTCGGCGACCTCATACGCCTCCTCGATGGTGTATGGCGCGATCGTGTCGAAGGACTGTGTCTTATCCCACGGGCACCCCGCGATCGGGTCGCGCAACGTGGCCATGATGTCGAGCAAACGGCGGAGTTCGGCTTCGGCCGAGACGGCAGGATCGGACATATCCGCCGGATAGGGGACCCACTCGCCAGACGCAAGTCCGCCCCACCCTCCGGTCCTGGCGGTCCGGTCCCAACCCAAGGGATGATGGCGCATGCTGGCCGCCACGCTGCCACGGCTTTATTGACATCCGGTTACCGCCCAGCCATCCACCACCACCAAGAGGTCCCCGACGTTGCCCGAAGATGCAGATGACGACGGCCCGCCCAGCCTGCCCGGTGGAAAATTCTACATGACCCCCGCCGGACATGAACGGCTCAAAACCGAGCTGGCGGCACAGCGCTCCGCCCGCCACCGCGTGGTCGAGATCGTTGCCTGGGCCGCGAGCAACGGCGATCGCAGCGAGAACGCCGACTACAAGGAGGGCAAGCGCCGCTTGCGTGAGATCGACCGGCGCCTCCGCTTCCTGATCAACCGCATTGCCCACGCCGAAGTCGTCGATCCGGCCGAACAGATCCAGCGCGACCAGGTGTTTTTCGGCGCCACCGTCACCTACGCGAATCAGCGCGATGAGGCTGTCACCGTCACCATCGTCGGTGTCGACGAAGCCGATATGGCCGCGGGAAAGATCAGCATCGGCTCACCGGTCGCGCTGGCCCTGCTGCGGGCGAGACGTGGTGATGAGGTGTCGGTGCGCACGCCGCGTGGGCCAGAGATGCTGGAAATCGTCGAAATCGCCTATCCCACCCCTGAAGTTCGTCGCATTTTGCGGGGCACATAGGGACAAGCAGGCTTCCCCTCTGGCGGACTTCAGATTCGGGACTCTGGACTGACGCGCTGGGGACTGACGCGCTGGCTCCGGCCCGGGGCAATGCCCCAACTGCAACGCAACAAGGCGATCTCGATGGGCGGTGCGCAGGCCCATGGAGATTCTTCCTGAAAGTGTGACACACCGGTCGGAGATCGCCGCGGGAAACCCGCCGCCAGTTCGCCCGTTCAGGGACTGCGGCCGCGATTTAGGCCGCCCAAAATACCAGGAGCGAAAGATGGACAAGGATCGAGTGGAAGGCGTCGGACACCAAGCCAAGGGTAGTGTGAAAGAGGCCGTCGGCAAGGTGACCGGCGACAAGAAGACTGAAGCCTCCGGCGCCGCCGAAAAGGCCGCTGGGAAGGTGCAGAACGCCGCCGGTGGTGCAAAAGACACGGTCAAAGACTGGACAAATCGCTAATCCAATCCATGGGGAGTGCGCTCTGACGCACTCCCCATTCAGGATCTTTCGAGAAAACGGGCGATCGCCGGTGTTGCCATGAGGCGGGTGAATTCCTCCTCAGTCGGCAACTGAGGCCGGTCTCGCACGACATTGACCATGCAGAGAAAACCGAGCGGCTCGCCGGCCGTGGCGCGGAACTGGTGCCAGGTCCAGGACGGGATGGTCACCAGATCGAATTGCTTGACCGGATAAACCTCGTCCCCCAGCAGGCAGTCACCCTGTCCTCGCAAGATCATCACGGCATGGCTGTGCTCATGTCGCTCCAGGGTCGAATAACCGCCGGCGTCCATTTCGAAATAGCGTAGCTCGCAGCCCAGGCTGTCCTCATGGAACAGCACCTGGCGGGAGATGTCCTTGAACGGGGCGCTACCGTCCTGCTTGTACGGCTGGTGCGCTACGGCTTCCCAACGAAAATCCCCTTTTGATGGCCGGAAGTGCGAAGGTTGTTCGATATCCATGGCGTGATTTCCTGCTGACGCATGCCGAAAGTATCACCTCCATAGCTGTT